>JARRPA010000073.1:0-6893 GCA_037383305.1 Gemmatimonadota bacterium
CACGGCGAGGCGGTCGCCCAGGGGATGCGGCTCGAGGCCCGGCTCGGGGAGGCGACGGGCGTTACCGAGCCGGGTACGGCGGAGAGGCTGGACGCGCTCCTCCGGGCGTTCGGGCTTCCGGAGGGGTTCGATTCCGACCTGTCCGGACACCGGATTCTGGACGCCGCGAGGGCGGACAAGAAGGCGAGGGAGGGGTCGCTGCGCTGGTCGCTGCCGGCTCGAATCGGAGTCGCGGCGTTGCGAGCGGAGGGAAGCTGGACCCATCGGATCGACGAGGCCGATTGCAACGTCGCACTCGACGCGGCTTTACGAACAGCGTCCGAAGTGCGAGATTCTTCGGCGTGATGGACGATCGATACCGCAATGACGGTCCGCGCCCTTCCACTCCGGGAGGGCGCAACTGTTCGTGACACCCGAGCTTCCGGGCATCGCCTCGGCGTTTCTCCAGCAGAGGGAACGCCGTCCTTCGGACGTGTTCCTGCGATATGGAGACGCGGAGTGGACCTGGGCGGAGACCGCCTCTCAGTCGCACGCGCTCGCGTGCGCGCTGCAGGAGCTGGGCGTCGAGCGGGGCGACAGGATCGGCCTGAACATGCCGAACTGGCCCGAGTTCGTTCTCTCGCTGCTCGCAGCGTCCGAACTGGGTGCGACCGTCGTTCCGCTGAACCCCGCATATTCGCAGCGTGAGCTGCAGTTCGTGCTGCGAAATACGGAGTGTTCGGTCGTGGTCACGGCCGAACGATTCGCGGGCGTCGAGTATCTCGAGCTGTTCGAGGGCCTCTTTTCCGAGTTGCCGGGGCTGCAGTACCTGGTCACGGTCGGGGAGGAAGACCTCTGGTACGACGATCGGATCTTTCAGTTCGAGGACCTGGTGTCGGCCGGACGGGGGCGGGCATGCACTCCGAATCCGGTGGGAGAGGAGGATCCGGCTGCGATCCTCTACACCGCCGGAGTCTCCCAGAAACAGAAGGGCGTCGTTCTCTCACATTCCAGTCTGCTGGAGACCGCGGCCCGAACGGCGGCCGGGCTCGGACTGACCGAGGACGATGTCACGCTCTGCGCGGTACCGCTCTTCAACATCTTCGGGCTGGGAACGGCACTGCTCTCCACCGTACTGACGGGAGGGTTGCTGCTCCTGCAGGAGCAGTTCGATGCCCGTGATCTGCTCGATCTCATCGGTCGGCACAGACCCACGGTGCTGCACGGCGTTCCGACGATGTTCGTCCTGTTGCGGCGAGAGCTGCAGAAGGGCGGCGTCGACCCGACGTCGCTCTCCTCGCTCCGCACCGGGATCATTGCCGGGGCGCCGGTCGCACCGGAACTGGTTCGGGCGCTCCGGCAGGAGCTGATTCCGGGACTGGAGATCGCGTACGGTCTCACCGAGACATCTCCGACCGTCACGATGACGGGTCCGGACGACGGCGAGGCGCGAGAGGAGTCGGTCGGTCGGCCGATTCCCGACGTCGAGCTGAAGATCCTCGGCGAGGGCGACGAGCCGGTCGGACCCGGCGAGACGGGTGAGGTCGTGGTGCACGGCCCGAACGTGATGCTCGGCTACTTCCGGCAGCCGGCGGCGACGCGAACGGCTCTCACCGCGGATGGATTCCTGAAGACGGGCGATCTGGGGACGCTCGATTCCGATGGCTACCTCCGGATCGTCGGCCGTCGGAGCGATGTGATCCTGCGCGGGGGCTACAGTGTCCACCCGCGCGAGATCGAGGATCATCTCCGATCGCTGCCGGCGGTACAGGAAGCGGTAGTGATCGGCCTGCCGAACGAGGTGCTGGGCGAACTGGTATGCGCCTGCGTGGTACCCGTGGAAGGGGCGCTGGTGACCGGTGACGAGATTCGAGAGCTCTGTCGGCCGGCGCTCTCGGACTTCAAACTGCCCGACGTGGTGCACCTGTTCGACGCGCTCCCGGAGGCGCGGACCGGCCGCGAGCGCAGACAGGAGCTGGTGGGGCTGATGAAGGTGCGTCTCGCGGCCCGGGGCCGGACACCGGCCGACGGGCGCGACAATTGAGAAGGAGAGACCCGTCGCATAGTCCCCTCCGGCCGCAGGGCCGGGGGCGAGATCGACGGGCCTCTCGGCCGCCCCTGCGGGCGGTACTGTGACTACAGAAAGCAGAACGAGAGGCATGAACGAGCATTACACTCACGCGCCGCACAGGCGCCCGGGGGCCGAGGAACAGTATTCCAACGCGGCCCTGTTGATTGATTTCGACAACGTTACCATGGGGACCCGGTCCAATCTCGGACAGGAGCTCCGAAAGCTGCTGAATTCCGATATCATCAAAGGAAAGGTCGCGGTGCAGCGGGCGTATGCCGACTGGCGACGCTATCCGCAGTACATCGTCTCGCTCTCCGAGTCCTCGATCGACCTGATATTCGCACCGGCCTACGGGTCCTCGAAGAAGAACGCGACCGATATCCGGCTGGCGATCGACGCGCTGGAGCTCGTCTTCACCCGTCCCGAGATCGGCACGTACATCCTTCTGTCGGGTGATTCCGATTTCTCCAGCCTGGTGCTGAAGCTCAAGGAGTACGGGAAATACGTGATCGGGGTCGGAATGCAGGAGTCCAGTTCCGATCTCCTGGTCCAGAATTGCGACGAGTACTACAGCTACAACAGCATTTCGGGTCTGACGAGCGCCGCGGACGGTCCGACGGAGAAGCACGATCCCTGGGTGCTGGCCGGCCGCACGATCCTGAAGATGAAGGAGCGCAAGGACGTGATGCGCTCCGATCGTTTCAAGCAGGTCATGCTCGAGCTCGATCCCTCGTTCGATGAGAAGGAGATCGGGTTCAGCAAGTTCAACCGGTTTCTGTCGGAGGCGGCTTCACGCGGAATCCTGTCGCTGGAGAAGGCGGCCAACGGCCAGTACGAGGTGGCAGCCGGATCTCGCGCGAAAGCACTGGCTTCGGGCGACGGAGCGGCGGATACGGATCTCGGATCTTCGGAGCCCGACCGGGCGCCGGAGAAGCGTTCCCGCTCCCGCTCGCGCGGCAGCCGGCGAGGGTCGGACCGGAAGTCGAAATCTACGACGCCGGCGCCTCCGTCGGAGGAAGAAGCGCCAGATGTGGATGCCGACAGGTTGCGAAGCGCTTATGCCCTTCTCGCCGAGGTCACCGCCGCTCTGGCGAGCCCCGGGGACCCGGTCCGGGACTCCGAGGTCAAGCGCCGGATGCTCGAGCGGGAGGGGAAGTTCGATGAGGCCGCGCTCGGTTTCAGCAAGTTCAGTCGGTTTCTCCGGCAGGCGCACGACGAGGGAATCGTGGATCTCGAGCGGGGCCCCGAGGGCAACTACCTCGTCTCGCCGAACGAGGACGGACCGGTCGCCATCGCGCCTTCAGCTGGAACGAAGTCGACGCGGGAGACCACGCCGAAACCGTCTTCGTCCGACCGGAGTTCCAGCCGCGGGCGGCGCGGCCGATCGGAAAGCCGTTCATCGGATCGCGGTCGATCGGCGCGCGGAAAGTCGAGCCGGGACCGATCGGACAAGGAAGAATCGGGCCCGCAACCGCAGGCCGAACCCGAGTCGGAGGTTCGTGATTCGACTCCTGCATCCGAACCGGCCGGCGGTGCAGGTGCCGGTGCGGAGCCGCGGGGCGAGACACCGGAGAAGGAGCCGGCCGCCCGGTCCGAAGGACCCGAGGATTCGAGCTCGAAGCCTGAGCCGCGGCGATCGGTCGGCGTCGGACGATTCCGCCGGGGATCTCGGAGCAAGGGGTCCGGGCCGGCGGGCAGTTCCGGGCCGTCGCCGGAGAAGAAGGTGGTGCCGGGCCCGGTAGAGGGTCAGGAACCGGCCCCGTCGCAGACCGACGAGAAGCCCCGGACGAAGAGTTCCGATCGCGGCCAGACCCGGGCTCCCTCGACGTCGAGTGCCGACGCCGGCGGGGTCGCGGCCCGGTACCGTTCCGAGATCGAGACGATGTCTCGCAACTATCCCGGGGTGGGTCGACGCACGGCGGAGGTGCTGTTCCGTGAGTTCGGCGCGGAGGTGTTCGAGGTGATCGACTCCCGGCCCGATCGGATTCGCGCCGTGCTGCCCGAGCACAGGGCGAAGGCCGTGCTGGCGGGCCGCAAGGCCGAGCTGGGCGACTAGCGGTGCAACCGACGGGCCGGTAACGGAGCCTCACGGCGTCGGTCCGGCAGGGTTCGATGACGCTTCGACGCGAAGGGGCCGGCGAGCCCTCCGATTCGCGGCTCCTGGCTCCGGAGTTCTTCGCGAAGTCCGCCCTCGAACTGGCCCCGGACCTTCTCGGCATGTTTCTCGTTCGGGTCACCGACCGGGGCATCACGTCGGGCCGCATCGTGGAGACGGAGGCGTATCCGGGCCCCGAAGACCCGGCGTCCCATGCCGCCCGGCGAATCGGTCGGACCCGCAGGAACGATCCTCTCTTCGGGCCTCCCGGAACCGCCTACATACACTGCAACTACGGTGTGCACTGGTGCTTCAACGTGGTCGCGGCCCGAACGGGGAAGCCCGAGGGCGTGCTGGTCCGTGCGGTGGAGCCGGTGCTTGGCGTAGAGCTGATGCGGGTACGGCGCGGCCGGGATGAGTTGACGAACGGCCCCGGTCGGCTTGGCGAGGCGTTCGCGCTCGGACCGGAACTCAACGGATTGTCCCTGAATCGGCCGCCGATCTGGCTCGAAGTCGGAGATCCGGTGCCGCCGGGGGACCGGCGGTGCACGCCTCGCATCGGGATCACCCGGGCCGCCGCGCGTCCCTGGCGCTGGTACGATTCGAGGAGCCAGTGGGTCTCCCGACGTTGAACCCGGACAGATCGGCATCATTTGACGGGGCCGCGCGCGCGCCATTTCTTGTGGCGGGCGGTCCGGATTCGAGAGGCCGCGCGCCGCTGACCGGAGGCTGAGATCGAATACGGAGCTTTGTCCCTTCTGCCGCCCCTGTTGGCGATCGGACTCGCCATCTGGACACGGCAGGTCTACGTGTCGTTGGCGGCCGGTATATGGCTGGGCTGGACGATTCTCTCCGGCTGGAATCCGTTCGCCGGAACGGCGGCGTCGATCGACGCCGTCGTGGATACCGTCGTCGATCCCGGAAATGCGCGTGTGCTTCTGTTCACGTTCGCGATCGGAGCCCTGATCGCCCTGGTGGAGGCAAACGGAGGCGTACGGGGATTCGTGGAGTGGGTCGAGCACCGGCGCTGGGTCACCAATGGACGCCGGGCTCAGATCCTGGCCTGGACGATCGGCGTCGTGATCTTCATCGAGTCGAACATCACGGTTCTCGTCGCCGGTTCGATCTGTCGCCCGCTCTTCGATCGGTTTCGCGTTTCGCGAGAGAAGCTCGCTTACCTGATCGATTCGACGTCGGCGCCGGTATGTATTCTGATCCCCTTCAATGCCTGGGGTGCCTACATTCTCAGTCTGCTGGCAGGCCTCGGGGTCGAGAATGCCGTTCCGGTGCTCATCGCGTCCATTCCGCTCAATCTGTATGCGATCGCCGCGCTTGCGCTGGCCGGATTCAGCGCGACGCGGGGGCTGGACATTGGTCCGATGGAGGCCGCGCAGGAACGAACGAAAGCGGGAGATCTCCACTGGGAGCATACGGTCGCGATCGCCGATCCGGAGCAGCTGGCTCCTCCACCGAAGGACGGGATTCCGCTGCGGCCAGTCAACATGATTCTGCCGATCGCTTCGATGGTTCTCATGATGCCGGTGGCCATGTTCGTCACGGGGGGCGGTGACCTGATGGCGGGTTCCGGTTCGGTGTCGGTGCTCTGGGCGGTACTGGCCGGCGTCGCCGTCGCCTCCCTGCTTTCGCTGGCGCAGGGACTGCTCGATCTGGAGGATCTCGGCACGGTGGGTGTGCAGGGAGCGGGGGGACTTGCCGGCATGGCTCTGGTGCTGCTTCTGGCCCTGACGCTCGGAGCCGTGACGCAGGAACTCGGCACGGGGGACTACGTGGCCGGAATCGTCGGCGGTCGAGTTCCGCTGTTCGCGCTGGTCCCTCTTATTTTCCTGGTCGCGGCCGGCATCGCTTTTTCGACGGGAAGCAGCTGGGGCACTTTCGCGATCATGCTGCCGATCGCGGTTCCGATCGCAAATGCTCTGGGGCTGCCCCTGACCGCCTTCGTCGCCGCATCGCTCTCCGGCGGTGTATTCGGAGACCATTGCAGCCCGATCAGCGATACTACGATCGTGTCGTCGCTGGCCTCGGCCTCGGATCACATCGAGCATGTCCGCACACAGCTCCCCTATGCATTGATGGCGGGCGCCGCCGCGGCCGTCGGTTTCGCGATCGTCGGAGCGTGGCTCTCCGTCGCCTGAGCCGCGTTGCTCCACCCCCGGAGAGACCGTATCTTCCGACGCGGAAAGGTCGAGGATAAGTGATTGAGCCAACACTTGGGTTTGATCGCCTCCGATCTCTCGACGGACGTCATGCCCTGCGAGGGGAAGGCGAAGCACCGGGAGGAAGAGCGAAAGGTTCCGAAAGGGCCTCAATCGACCCCCTCACCTTACCACACGGGGCGATCCTCCTGGATCGCCCCTTTTTTTGAGCAGCGGTCAGGGCCGCGAACCGGACAGGAGCGAGGATGCCGATCGCACGCATTACCCGTCGAGTTCACTTCAGCGCGGGACACCGCCTCCCCACGCCCTCGGTCGACGACGAGCGCAATCGCGCCATCTACGGGTTGTGCAACAATCCCAACGGTCATGGGCACAATTACGATCTGGAGGTGACGGTATCGGGGCACGTGGACCCGGAGACCGGGTTCGTGATGGACTTGAAGCGCCTGAAGGCCCTGCTGGGCGAGCAAGTGCTCGCAGACCTCGACCACGCGAATCTCAACGTGGACGTGGACTGGCTCGCGGACGTGATCCCGACCACCGAGAACCTCGCGGTCGCCCGGACGCTGCTCGC
>JARRPA010000074.1:0-10271 GCA_037383305.1 Gemmatimonadota bacterium
AGGCTCGTGAACAGGAGGTAGATCGGAAGGTGGCGAAGGCGCGGCCAGAGCTGCGGCAGGGCGAAGGAATTGGTCACCAGGCCAAGCTGAAGTCCGAGCCTGGCCGCGTGCTCCAGGAGCTCGGGAAGGTCTTTCCTGACCAGGGGCTCACCGCCCGACACGACCAGCTTCCGAACCCCCATCGCAGCGACGTCCGTGATGAAGGCCCGCGCTTCCGGCTCGTCCGGGTTTCCGTACTCGGCCATCCAGCTCGCCCCGGCGAGCAGCTTGTGATAGCGGAGCATGTCCAGCAGCGGCACCGCGCACACGACGGCGCCGAACAGGTCGGGTCGCTGCATGGTCACCGCTCCGACCAGCAGTCCGCCGTTGCTTCCCCCGGAGATGCCGAGGTGCTCGGGACTCGTGATCCCGCTGGACACGAGGTCTTCGGCCACGGCGATGAAATCGTCGAACGCGCGCTGCCGGTTCTCCAGCAGCGCCGCCTCGTGCCAGCTGGGGCCGAACTCTCCGCCACCCCGGATGTTGGCCAGCACGTAGACGCCGCCCCGTTCGAGCCAGGCGATCGTTCCCGGACTGGCGTACGACGGCGTCAGAGACACCTCGAACCCGCCGTACCCGTAGAGCAGGGTCGGCGCCGTCCCGTCCATCGGCAGGTTCTCCGGACGAACGACGAAATAGGGGATCCGCTCCCCATCCGCGCTGGTGGCGAACCGCTGTTCGGTCACGAATCCCGAGGCGTCGAACCGCTCGGGAAGTGACTTGATGACGCGAGGGGCACTGCCCTCGCGCAGCAGGTAGAGCCGGTCGGGCACGGTGAAGCTCTCGAAGTTCACCATTACGACATCGCTGAACGGGTCGGAGGAGGTCACCGACAGGGACCCGTTCGCCGGCAAGTCGACCGGCTCCAGTCGCCAGATCGAATCCGGGCGGGTCAGCCGCAGCAACGAGCCCGTAACCTCGTCGAGGACCCGGACGTAAGACGCGCCCTCGCTCTCCGACACTCCCTGAATCGACATGCGATCGGTCGGAACGAGGATGAGCTCTACATCGGTCGGCGTGCCGGTGCGTACCGATGCGGAGAGGCCGACCGAGACCAGACTGCCCGCGGGATAGGTCACGCCCTCCACCGTCCAGTCGCCGGCGCTCGGGCTCCAGCTCAGGACCGGCGTGACGGCCACGTTCTGCTCGCCTTCCGTCGGCGTCTGCAGAAGCGGCACGTCCGGGACGCCGTCGCCGTCAAACGGGTGCTCCGCCCCGGTTCCCGGGAGACGAACCCGCTGATGCTCACGTAACTGGAATCCGTCTCTGCGATCTGGCGGGCATCTGCGAGCTCACTGCCACGTTTCCAGACGCGAACGGTGCGCGGATAGCCGGATGAAGTCAGTGAGCCCGGCCCGAAGTCCTTGCCCACGAACAGGGTGTTCTCGTCGAGCCACGACACGTTCGACTTCGCCTCGGGCACGAAGAACCCGTCCTCGATGAACGCCTTGTCCACCGAGTCGAACTCCCTGACGACGACCGCGTCCCCGCCACCGCGAGAGAGTCGGACGAGGCACCGGCGGTATTCCGGGGGCAGACAGCTTCGTCCCTTATAGACCCAGTTCTCCTGCTCCTCCCTGGCCAGCGCGTCCACGTCCAGCACGGTCTCCCATGCGGGATCGTCTGTGGCGTACGACGCCAGCGTCGTTTTCCGCCACACGCCGCGCACGTGCTCCTCGTCCTGCCAGAAGTTGTGGACGTGACCTCCGAAGTAGCTTCCGTACGGGATGCGGTCGGACGCTTCGTATAAGGTCAGCGCTTCCGTGTACAGATCCTCGAATCGAGGATCGCCCTCGAGGCGCTGGAGTGATTCGGCATTCTGCTCCGAGACCCAGGCCAGGGCGCGCTCTCCCTCCACGTCCTCCAGCCAGAGATATGGATCGTCATCTGCAGCTGCACCGTACGGCTCGCTCGGCTGATCGGGAGCTCCGGCTTCGTCGTCGCAGGAAGTCACTCCTCCGACCGCGACGATGATCGACAGGCAGAGCGCAGCGGAAAACAGGGAAGGGCCGCGGGCCGACGGGTGTCTCGTATCCATGCTACCTCGCAGGGTTGGTTTCGACCCCGGAGATTAGGGCTCGAGCGGAGGCGTGGACAGGGGCCGGCCGCGCGTGGGCGGTGTCGCTCCTAGAAGAGCCTCCATACGGATTCGGGCGGCTTGGCCGCCTTGAAACTCTCGTAGCGCCGACACAGGGGCAGCAGGAGCAGGAGCCCGATCGCCCAGATCATGTACATGACGCCGAAGCCCGTGCCGTCACGGAAAGGCAGTCCGAGCACCAGGTACAGCCAGATGTGCAGGATGTAGAAGAAGAGGGCGGTGCGTCCGAAGGTCAGAAGCCAGCCCCCGTAGCGCTCCACCAGCGGAGTGATCCGTTCGAACATCCCGATCAGCAGCAGGTTGGTCCCGATCGCGAAGGCGAGGAATACGATGCTCGGCGGGTACTTGGTCATGTTCAGGAAGTCCATCGCGCCCGATCCGTCCCAAGGGTGCGTATTGCCGAAGCCGCCGGCGAATCGAAGTCCGAGAAAGAGCGCGACGAGAGCCAGTCCGGCGAGCGGTACCCAGCGAAGGGCGCGCTGCCGATCGGTCGACAGCGCCTTTCCGAGCGCCGCGCCGATCAGCGCGGCGCCGAGCCAGGGAATGAACGGGTACACCACGAGCAGGATCCCCGTCTGTCCGGGAACGAAAGTGAGCCGCAGGGCAGGGGAGAAGGGGACCCGGACCATGTCGGGCGGGGGCACCATGGCCTGTGAGAGCACGATCAGACCGGCGCCCGCCAGGGCGAGGAACCACCCCGGAAATCTCTGAAGCAGACCTACCGCGATCAGTGAGACGCCCAGTGCGGTCAGGACGGCGAATACGAGAATCAGCGGTCCGGGCTCGCCCGCGACGTTGGGGGGGAAGAACCAGGCATCGGGATTCGGAACGAGCGAGCCGATGATCCACGCCGGATTCTCGATCAGCTGTTGCACCAGCAGCAGTACCACTCCCCGGACCACGAAGTGACGAGCGATCCGGGCCTCCGACCATCCCCGCTCGCGCCGCGACTCGGCGAACAGGACGATTCCCGCTCCCATCAAGAGGAAGAACCCCGGGGCGCAGAGATGCGAGACGTGACGGGTCATGAAGGAGAGCCAGTCGGGGTGCTGGGGAAGCGGCAGGCCCCAGAACTCGCTCGGGTGGTGCTTGGCGACGAAGAAGGCGGCGTGATCGATCGCCATCAGGACCATGATCAGGCCCCGCTGGGCGTCCAGGGAGAGGATCCGTCCGCTCCTCACCGGCTCGACCTGCGCCTGCGGCATGCGCCTCCTCTCGCCGGTCCGGTGACGAACACCACGGACCGTCTCTTGCTGTCTTGAATGGGTTACACGGTAAGTCCGATCGGTGACACGTGGGAAGCCCGGGGCGCCGGAACGAGGGAGACGATTGCGGTAGTTTCCTCAACGACAAGCAGTTCCGTCTGCAGCCACTCATTTTTACGGCAGGACCTCACGGTCACGGTGCTCACGTCAGTCGAGCCATCCTGGAGGAAGTCATGAACCACGGCACTGGGCCTGATCGCGTCGCCCGGTCAGGCAGTCGCCCAGGAGGACGCCGAGCTCGAGGGACCGATTCCCTTTACGCAGCACGTGCTGAAGAACGGGCTCACCCTGCTGATCCACGAAGACCACAAGGCTCCGATCGTGGCCGTCAACGTCTGGTATCACGTCGGCTCGAAGAACGAACCGGAGGGCCGCACGGGATTCGCGCACCTGTTCGAGCACCTGATGTTCAACGGGAGCGAGCACGTCGATACGGACTACTTCGAGGTGCTGGAGCCGCTGGGGGCCACGGACCTGAACGGCACCACGAACCAGGACCGTACGAACTACTTCCAGAATGTCCCGACGTCGGCCCTCGATCTCGCCCTGTGGATGGAGTCGGACCGCATGGGCCACCTGCTGGGTGCGATCGACCAGGCCAGGCTCGACGAGCAACGCGGCGTCGTGCAGAACGAGAAGCGCCAGGGAGAGAACCAGCCATACGGACGGGTGTGGACGGAGATCTACCACAGCAGCTACCCCGCCGGTCATCCCTATCGACACACCGTCATCGGGTCGATGGAGGACCTCGATGCGGCCAGTCTCGAAGACGTCCAGGAGTGGTTCAAGACCTACTATGGCCCGCAGAACGCGGTTCTGGTCGTGGCGGGCGATGTCGAGGTGGAGACCGCGATCCGCAAAGTGGAGACCTATTTCGGGGACATTCCGCCGGGTCCGCCGATCGCCCGGCACACCGAGTGGATCGCGCCCCGCAGAGGCGAGCACCGACATTGGATGCAGGACCGGGTACCCCACGCCCGCATCTACCTGGTCTGGAACGTTCCGGAATGGAAGTCGGAGGCGTACACGGACCTCGACCTCGCGGCGAGCGTCCTGTCGTGGGGCAAGAACTCGCGCCTCTACCGTCGGCTCGTGTACGAAGACCAGATCGCCACGAACGCATCGGCCTACGTGAGCGGCCGCGAGATCGGAAGCCAGTTCGTCATCACGGCTACGGTCCAGCCCGATGCCGACCTCGAGACGGTCGAGGCGACGCTGCGCGAAGAGCTGAGCCGATTTCTCGCCGAAGGTCCCACGGAAGAGGAGCTGGAGCGCGTGAAGACGCTCGAGCGGGCGTCCTTTCTCCGCGGTATCGAGAGGATCGGCGGATTCGGCGGAAAGTCGGACCGCCTGGCCCAGGGAGCGGTCTACGCCGGCGACCCCGCCTTCTACCTGAAACAGAACGGGCGGATCGAATCGGCGACGACCGATCGCGTGCGGGAAACCGCGCGTGAGTGGCTGTCGGACGGAGTATTCGTTCTCGAGGTGCACCCGTTCCCGGAGTTGACGGCTTCCGCGACGGGCGCCGACAGGTCCTCGATGCCGGCCGTGAGCGCGCCTCCCGTGCCGCATTTTCCTGAAGTCCAGAGAACCACGCTGGACAACGGTCTGGAGGTCATCCTCGCCGAACGCAGTGACCTGCCGCTCGTGCGGATGCAGCTGCTCGTAGACGCCGGCTTCGCGGCGGATCCGCCCTCGCGGCCCGGTCTGGCGAGCATGACGGCTGCGATGCTCGATGAGGGCACGGAGAGTCGCGACGCCCTGGAGATCGCCGAGCAACTCGACCTCCTGGGCGCCTCGATCGGCAGCGGCGCGAACCTGGACCTGAACACGGTCTCGCTGTCTGCGCTCAAGGAGAACCTGGAGCCGTCACTGGAACTGTTCGCGGATGTGATCCGTCACCCTGCCTTCGCGCAGTCCGATCTCGATCGACTTCGAAAGCAGCGCCTGTCGCAGATTCAGCAGGAGAAGGCTCAGCCCCTGGGGATGGCGATGCGCGTGCTTCCCCCGCTCCTGTACGGGAGCGGGCATGCCTATTCGCAGCCGCTGACGGGCAGCGGGACCGTCGCATCCGTCGAGTCGATGGGCCGCCGCGACCTTCAGACATTCCACGAAGCCTGGTACTCTCCCAACAACGCGACGCTCGTCGTCGCGGGCGACGTGAGTCTGCGAGAAATCACGTCGCTGCTCGAACAGAGCTTCGCGGACTGGCGGGCGAACGAAGTTCCGGGGAAGAACCTCACGAACGGGCCGGTTACTTCGGGCGCCCGCGTGTACATCGTGAACAAGCCGGGTGCCCCTCAATCGATGATCATGGCCGCTCAGTTGATCCCTGCGACCGCCAATCCCGATGAGATCGCCTTCGAGGCGATGAATACGGTCCTCGGCGGGGCGTTCATCTCACGGATCAACATGAATCTCCGCGAGGACAAGCACTGGTCGTACGGTGCGCGCACCTTCGCCTGGGACGCCGCGGGACAGCGTCCGTTCCTGGTCATGGCCCCCGTGCAGACCGACCGGACCGCCGAGTCTCTCACGGAAATACGGAACGAGATCACGGCCATTCGAGGCTCACGGCCGGTGACGGAAGAAGAGATAGCCTGGGCGGTGGACAATATCGCGCTCTCACTGCCCGGCAACTGGGAGACGATCGGTGCCGTGAGCGGGTCACTCTCCGAGATCGTTCGCTTTGGCCTGCCCGATGACTACTTCGAGACGTACCCTGCTGAGGTTCGCCGCGTCACCGCCGTCCAGGCCAGTGACGTCGCCCGGGCATTCCTCGATCCGAACCGGATGGTCTGGGTCGTGGTCGGCGACCGATCGGAGATCGAGCAGTCGATCCGGGAACTGGAATTCGGCCCCGTCGAGGTGATCGAGCAGGAAACGTCAGGCCCCGAGCCGGTGGCGATGATCGACTGAACTCGAATCGCGTCGCCGTCTCTCCTGCATTTCGAGAGCGCCCGATCCTCTGCGGGGGAACGGGCGCTCTCCTCATTCCCATGTCACACTTCGCGCCCGCTTCACGCAATCCTCACTGAAAGCCGGATCGAACGGACTCGGCAGGAAAGAAACGTCTGAGTTCCGCAGATACGCACGGCAACGGGGAGGAAGTGATGAGCGCAAAGACGGCTGCGAAAACGACGATTCGGAACGGGGTGAAAGTTGACGATCTACTGGAAGCCATCGAAGCGGTGACCGCGGACGCGGAGAACGGCAGTTTGACCTTCAGAACGAGTTCCCGGTGGCTCGGAGGATTCCGCGCGCGTCACACGCCGGGCATTTACCGGGTCGGGACAGAAGAGGTCGCGCGTTCCACAGACTATTCGATCGTCTCCGACGAGCCGACCGAGATCCTGGGCACGGATCATGGAATCAGTCCCGCAGAGCTGGTGCTGAGTGCTCTCGCCGCCTGCCTGATCGTCGGGTACGCTGCGAACGCCGCAGCGCTCGGAATCAACCTGCAGGATATCGCGGTGGAAATATCTGCCGGCGGCAGCCTCGAAGGATTCATGAACATTCGCAACGCGAAGCCCGGGCTCGAGTCGATCACGGTGGAAGCGACCCTGACGACGGATGCGCCGGCCGAATCGGTGTCAGAACTTCACGAGTACGTGAACGCGCACTCGCCGGTCTGGGACACGCTCGCCCGCCCGCTCCGGGTGAGCTCGAATCTGGTGATCAAGTCGGTCTGAAATCGAAAACGGAATCGACAGGAAAGGGGGGCACCAGATGTGTGTTCCTTTCCCCCCGTCGTCTGGCGCCGAGCGCCGACACGAGCGATTGTCCGCCCGAAATGACGGAATTGCGCTCGAACCCGAAGCCAGACGAGTGACAGTTGCGGATCCATCGAAGAAATACGCTTCGCACGGCAGTCGCGCTCTCGATGGCGTGCGTTCTTTCGATTGCCAGCCGTGCGGCCGGGCAGGTCACGCTGATGAGCCCGCCGCAGGTGGACGGTCCGGTACCGGTGCGGGTCGGCTTCAACCTCCTCGACGTCGTCGAGGTCGACGACTCCCGGAAGACGATCGAATTCGAGGCGATCCTCACCCTGCTCTGGCTGGACGAGCGACTCCGGTTCGATCCGATCGAAGCCGGGACCGAAGAGCTGGTCTACCAGGGCGACTACCAGTTCTCGGAAATCGGCACGGGATGGTGGCCACAGCTGTTTCTTCTCAATGAATCCGGCGACTACGAGCGCCAGGCCGTTCTATTGCGGGTCCGTCCGGATGGGCAGGTCAGGTATGAGGAGGAGTTCCGGGCTGTCGCCGAGGTCGAGATGAAGCTCCGTCGGATTCCATTCGACGAACAGGAATTCACCTTCTACTTCGAACCGCTCGGTTTCGATGCGAGCGAGGTCGTGCTCGAGCCGGCTCCGGACTGGACCAGCACCCGGAGCGACAACGTCAGCGTCCGGCAGTGGTCGTTCGGTCCAATCACCAGCGTCGCAATCGAAGATACCGTCCTGATGCAGTCGGGTCGTGTCGTCGTGACCACGGCCGTCGGGTTCACGATTCCCGCCAGTCGCCGTCCGGGTTTCCTTCTTCGCGTGATCGTCATCCCCCTGCTCATCCTCGTGGCGCTGAGCTGGTCCGTCTTCTGGATGGCGTCGTCGCAACTCAGCGATCGAATGGCCATCTCGTTCCTGGGGATCCTGACCGTCGTCGCCTTTCAGATCGTCGTGTCCGAAATGCTGCCGCGCATTCCGAATTTCACGATTCTCAGCAGCTTCCTCCTGATCAGCTATCTGTTTCTCGTGGCGAGCGTCATCGTCAATCTCCGCGTAGGAGCCCTCGACCGGGCGGGACGCGTGGAAGCAGGCAACCGGCTGGACCGCCGATGCCGCTGGTTGTTTCCGCTCGCCTTCGTGATCGTGAACCTGGCGATGGCAGGCTACTACTTCCTGAGGTACTGAGGGCTGATTCGTCGCACCGTTCCGGGTCTGCGTCTCGGCCCTGACCTCGGCGCGATGTGGATCCCGAAGGCCCGGCGACTCGCACGAATCGCCGGGCCTCTCTTATAATGGGCGACCTTCGAATCGCAGAGGCGCGCGCACCGCTCACGAACCATCGTCGGAGAACGCATGGAAGTCTTCCAGTGGCTCACGGACATCGGGACACGCTACGTAGCGGAGCTCGGATTCACGGTGAACGGCGAAACGGTGCCGTTCATGGTCCTGCTCCTGCTCGGGACCGGAGTGTTCCTGACGCTCCGCCTCGGTTTCATCCAGATTCGGCGTCTGAGCCATGGATTCAAGGTCACGACGGGCGTATACGACGATCCCGACGAGCCCGGCGACGTCTCCCACTTCCAGGCGCTGACCACGGCGCTGTCCGCCACGGTCGGAATCGGCAACATCGCCGGCGTGGCGATCGCGATTCACTGGGGCGGCCCCGGCGCGCTCTTCTGGATGTGGGTCACCGCCTTCCTCGGGATGGCCACGAAGTACACCGAAGTCACCCTCGCCCAGAAGTACCGGGACGTGGAAGAGACGCATGGCCACGCCTGGGACAGCACGGTGTCGGGCGGTCCGATGTACTACATCGAGAAGGGGCTGGGGAAGAACTGGAAGTGGATGGCCGTGATCTTCGCGACGCTCCTCGGGCTCACCGGATTCCTGACCGGCAACGCGATCCAGGCCAACACGGTCGCCGACACGATGCTCAACACCTTCGGGAGTCCCGTATGGGCGACAGGACTCCTGACGTCGGCGATCGTGGCCGCGGTGATCCTGGGCGGCATTTCCCGAATCGGGAAGGTGACGGCGGTGCTGGCGCCGCTGATGGCCGCGATCTACGTGGCCGGTGCCATGGTGATCATCCTCCTGAACATCGGCGACGTGATTCCGGCCTTCGGACTGATTTTCAGCGAAGCGTTCAATCCGACCTCCGGCGTGGCCGGAACCGGCGTCGGCGCCTTCCTCGTCACCCTGATGTGGGGGGTGCGCCGCGGACTGTTCTCGAACGAGGCGGGTCAGGGATCGGCTCCCATCGCGCATGCCGCCGCGAAGACCGACGAACCGGTCTCCGAGGGCGTGGTCGCGCTCCTGGAGCCGTTCATCGACACCATCGTGATCTGCACGATGACCGGTCTGGTCATCATCCTGACCGGGGTCTGGGACGACCGGATTCCGACCGAGATCGTGCTCGGCGGCGGGGATCTGACCTATGTCCAGGTAGATGAGAACGGTCATCACGGAGCGGCGGAGACGCCGGCCGAGATCCGGATCGAAGGGGGGAGGCCTCTCGACCTGAGCCCCGAAGCGGCGCAGGCGGCGTGGCACGATGTGGCAATCGACGAGTTTTTCGTGGACCCGGAGATGACGATTCCCTTCACCGGGACGATCGACGTCGAGTCGAGCCTCGCCACGACACCCGAGGGCGAGAGCTACGTCTCGCTGTGGGCACCGGCGGTCGAGAGCGGTGCTCCCTTGACTCAGGAAGGATTTCGCCGGGGTCTGGCGCCGATCGGCGACTGGGGGCACTACATCATCGTGCTGGCGGTGCTGCTGTTCGCGATCTCGACGGCGATCTCGTGGAGCTACTACGGGGACCGCTGCGCGAACTATCTGTTCGGCTCGGCCGCCGTGCTGCCCTACAAGGTCGCGTTCGTGATCATGCACTTCGTCGGGGCGGTGCTGCCTCTCGGCGTGATCTGGAACCTGGGCGACGTATTCCTGGCGGTCGTCATCGTACCCAACCTGATCGCGCTGATCCTGCTCTCGGGGCAGGTGGCTCGCGAGACGAAGAGCTATTTCGAGCGTGAGCCGTGGCGTGAGAACGAGATCAAGCACCGCCAGCTCAAGGAGAGCGGGCGGCTGTAGTTCGGACGCGAATCTGGCGAACGGGCGAGAGTCCCAATCACTTCGGAGC
>JARRPA010000075.1:0-6790 GCA_037383305.1 Gemmatimonadota bacterium
CTGGCTCCACGCCGGACCGCTGGCAGCTCAGGACAAGGCAGCCCCGGACGCCCCCCCGGGGGCGGATCTGCCGGTTCGGGTCGTCGCGCTGGACAATGGCATGCGCTTCCTGGTCCTGGAGCGACCTGCGGCCCCCACGGTGGCGTTCGTGGTCACCTACCCCGTCGGCGGGGTCAACGAGTCGCTGGGCTCCACGGGTACGGCCCACCTTCTCGAACACCTGCTCTTCAAGGGATCCGGTACCATCGGAACTCGCGACGTCGTGGCGGAACGGCGTCTCTTCGCCCGGATGGACGCCCTCCAGGACACCCTTCTCCTCCTCCGGGGACGTCGCTCACCCGACTCCACCCGTATGCGGACGATGCAGGAGGGGATCGCGGCGTTGGAGGACTCCGCCCGGACGTTGGTCATTCCGAACGAGTTCGATGCGATCCTGGCCCGCGTCGGCGCCCGGGGGCTCAACGCCACCACGAGCCACGAGGCCACCACCTACTTCGTGGAGCTCCCGTCGAATCGGGCCGAGCTCTGGTTCGCCCTGGAGTCGGACCGCATGCGGGATCCGGTGTTCCGGGAGTTCTACACGGAGCGGGACGTGGTCATGGAGGAGCGACGCCTGCGCATCGAGACGAGCCCGGGGGGACGGATGTATGAGGAGCACCTCGCCGCCGCCTTCACCATGCATCCCTACGGCGTCCCGGTGGTCGGCTACATGTCGGACCTGGTGAACCTGACCCGCCGACAGGTGGCGGACTACCATCGTCGCTATTATGGGCCCGACAACGCCGTGGTGGCGGTGGTAGGGGCGGTGGACGCGGCCCAGGTGGAGTCCTGGGCCCGGACGTACTTCGACGATCTGGAGCCGGGGCACCCTCCTCCCCCGGTCCTGGCCAGGGAACCGGAACAGGCGGGGCCCCGCCGGGTGGAGCTTCGGATGGACGCCGGACCCTCTCTTCGCATGGGCTGGAAGGTGCCCCCGGCCACCCATCCCGACGCCCCCGCCCTCTCCATGCTCGCCGCTCTGCTTACCGGGGGGACTACGGCCCACCTCCAGAAGGCCCTGGTGGACGAAGGTCGATGGGTCAGCTACGTCGGAGCCAGCATGGGCCCCGGTGACCTGGATCCACGCCTGTTCACACTCGACCTGACGCCTCGTGCCCCCCACTCGGTGGAGACCGTGGAGGCGGCAGTGCTGGAGGCGCTGGATGCGTTCATGCGCGAGCCCCCCTCCGACGCGGCGCTGGAACGGGTCCGGACGCGGATCGCGGCCGGCGACGTGCGCCGACTCCGGTCGAATCTGGGCCTGGCCAGCCAGCTCTCCTACGCGGAGGCGGTGCTGGGGGACTGGCGCTCCGGGTTCCGCCTCGGGGACGCGATCCGCACGGTGACCCCGTCTCAGGTCCTGGACGTGGCCCGGCGGTACCTGCGACCCGAGGGCCTCACGGTGGCCACCCTGGTCCGGAACGAGGAGACGTCTTGAGGCGAGCCCGGGTGCCCCGGCCCGCGCCGATCCCCGGGAATCTCGCGCGAGCGCCGATACATCTCGGCGGCACGCTCCGGCTGACGCATCCGGTCGAACAGCATTCCGAGCGTACGGTAGGCTCTCGTGTTCTCCGGATCCAGTTCGATCGTCCGTTCCAGTGCCGCCACCGCATCTTCGGTCCGGCCGATCCGGTTGGCGCAATCCCCCAGATAGAAATGTGCGGAAGCGTTGGACGGATCCAGCTCCGAAGCTCTCCGGAACGACTCGATCGCGGCTGAATAGAGTCCCTTCCGATACATGACGAGTCCCAGGTTCTGGTGCACATCGGGACTCTCGGGCGCGAGCCTCAGCGCACGTCGCAGCTCGTTTTCGGCCTCCGTGTACCGCCCGAGCGCCCCGAGCACGGCGCCGATGTTGCTGAGCAACTTCGGATTCTCCGGCTCGAGGGATAGGGCAGCCCGGTATTTTTCGAGCGCCTCCTCGCTGCGCCCCAGACGGTCGAGCGCCAGGCCGAGGTTGTTGAGTGCACGCAGATGCCCCGGCTTCAGCTCCAGCACGGCGAGGTACCGCTCCGCCGCCTCTTCGAGACGACCGGCCTCGGCGAGTCTCTTTCCCTCCTCGAACGCGAGGTCGGAATCCTCCGTCGCGGGGGCGCCGGCACGCTGCTCCTCCTGCGGCTCCCGCATGTCAGACTCTGGTACCTCTTCCTCTTCGGTTCCCGGTTCGGGCTCCGGTTCCCGGGTGCCCCCGGCGTCGGGTCCGGGCTCCGCCTTCCCTTCCTCGTCGGAAGCGTCCTCTTCCGGAATCGGGTCGAAAAGGCTGGCCTCCGCGGATTCCTCCCTCGGGGCCGCCATCGACTCGGTCGCTCCCTCGCCCTGCTCCTTCTTCGCCGGTCGCTTCCTCCGCCGTCCGCTACGCCGCCCCATCACCACTCCTCGACTCTACGGAGTCCACGATCCAATCCAGATATGCCCGACTTCCGCCGACCGACTCGATCGCGAGCACCTCGGGAAGATCATAGGAGTGCAGGTCGCGAACGCGGGCCTCGAGTCGCGGCAGCAGCCGGGCGACCGTCTTCACGATCGCGAGCGCCTCGGTGTCCCGTTCCACCCGGCCGCGCCAGCGATACACGGAGGTGAGGTCCGGGAGAATATTGACGCATGCCGCGAGCCTCTCCTCCACCAGCCGCGTCGCGAGCGCCTCGAGCTGGTCGCGGGTCGGCCCGGTGAGAAAAACTGCGATGACGCGCTCACGGTCGGTCGCGGCGGATGCGACGTCATCGCCGGGAGGCATCGGCCTCCGCCTCGGCATACAGCCTGTCGATCCTCTCGGCATACCGGGCCGCGATCTCCCTCCGCTTCACCTTGAGAGTTGGAGTCAACATGCCGTTCGAAACGCTGAAGGTGTCGGTCACGACCAGCGTTCGCTTCGGCCTTTCATGTCGTGCGAGCCCTGCGATCCGGGGAGCGATGTCCGACTCGATCAACTCGCGCAGGCTGCGGTTGTCCTGGTATTGGTGGCGGTCATCCTCCTTCACCACCTTGCCCGGCAGCGCGACCCGATACGCCTGGAAACTCGGAACGATGAGCATGATCGGGAATTTTCGCTTGTCTCCGAGGATCACCACCTGATCCACGTAGGGAGATCTGGCGATCCGTTCCTCGATCGGTTGGGGCGCGATGTTCTTTCCGCCCGCCGTGACGATCAGGTTCTTCTTCCGATCGGTAATGGTCAGGTAGCCGTCGTCGTCCAGCTGTCCGATGTCTCCGGAGTGCAGCCAGCCATCGGTGTCGATCGCGATCTTCGTGGCCTCGGGGTCCCCGAAATAGCCCTTCATGATCTGCGGGCCCTTCATCAGGACCTCACCATCATCGGCGATCCGGATCTGCGTCCCCGGTATCGGAGGTCCTACCGTGCCGAACCTGATGTCGTCCGGAGGATTGACGTTGGTTACGGGAGAGGACTCCGTGAGACCGTATCCCTCCAGGATGACGAGATCTCCCGAATAGAAGAACCTCGCGATCTCGGCCGACAGGGGGGCTGCTCCGCTGACGAAGAACCGGATGCGCCCCCCGGTTCGCTCGCGCAGTTTGGAGAATACGATCCGGTCCGACAGGCGGAATGCCGCCGTCAGCAGGGCACCCGGCTTCTCGCCGGCGAGCTTCTTCTCGGCATGAAGATCGCCGAACCACTTGGCGAGACGGAATCCCGCCTTCTTCGTCGCGCCCCCGGCCTCGACCGTCTCGACCACCGCGTCATAGAACTTCTCGAACAGGCGGGGCACACCCGTCATGATCGTCGGATGGACCTCCGTCATGTCCCGTGCGACGTAGTCGACGCCCTCCGTATAGGCGATCTGGGCGCCCGCGGCCCACATGAGAAAGTGTCCGGCCGTCCGTTCGAAGGCGTGCGAGAGCGGAAGCCAGCTGAGAATCCGGTCCGACGGTCCGATCGGGAGACAGGCCATGCATTGATACGTATTGGCATGCAGATTGGCGTGCGTGAGCATGACGCCCTTCGGAGTTCCGGTCGTTCCGGAGGTGTAGATCAGCGTGGCGAGATCGGCGGGTTCGGTCCTTCTCGCATCGGTCTCCCAGGTCTTCGCGCACCGCCCGGCCGACTCGCCGCTTTGTATGAGATCCTCCAGGGAAAGGACCTCGAGCCCGGGGGTGGTGGTCGGAGGAGAATCGAACAGGACCGCCGTCGCGAGTTCGGGGACCCGGTCGCGCACCTCCATGACCTTTTCCAGCAGGTCGCGGTCACCCGCGAACAGCAATCGTGCGCCGGAGTCGCGGAGAATGAAGGCGATCTGCTCGGGGGGCAGCGTCGGGTACACGGTGACGACTACCGCTCCGGCGAGGAGAATGGCCCAGTCGACCATGGCCCACTCCATGCTCGTATGGGCCATGATCGCCACCCGATCCCCGCGCTGCACGCCGAGCTCGAGGAGTCCCATCGAGATCTGCCGGATCCTCTCGGTGACCTCGTCCCTGCGGAGTTCCTGCCAGCCGCCCTCGTGCCGCCGGCTGAGCATTGCGATCTCGTCGGCGCTGCGCTCAGCTCCGTCGAAGTAGACGTCGACCAGGGTCCCGGATTCCAGAGCCCGCCCGGAAGGAGAGGTGACGGGCTCCACCTTCACCTCAGTCCTCAACCGGCGCCTCGTCCGACTCCGCGTTCAGCGCGGCGAGCGTTGCACGCGCATGGGCGACATGGCGTTCCGCCTCCGGCATCTCAGGACCGCTGGCGAGAAACGCTTCCAGGTGGTGGGACGCCTCGGTGGCGCGACCGCGATTCAGATACAGGAAAGCCAGTCCGTAGTGGGCACCTGCGCTTCGCGGCATCTTCTCGAGGGCTCGCTGGTACATTTTGATCGCTTCGTCGGTCATGCCCATCTTTGTATACACTACGGCCATCTGTTCCAGCGTCGCCACGTCGCCCGGTCGCTCGCGCAGCGCGAGACGCAGCGAGGTCAACGCCTCGTGGAACCGTTCCTGGCTCGCGAGGTCGAGGCCCTCCAGGTAGTAGTCGGGCGTGCTCTGCTCCCGTTCCCGATTCGCCGTCAGGAAGCTCCACCAGGGCACGGTTCAGCCCTCCCCTTCGATCTCGTCGTTCCAGTCGAACGGCGGAGGAGCCGGCGGAACCAGCACGATGTTGTAGGCGAAGGCGAAGGCCGCGCCGAACAGAAACCCCCAGGCGAAGGCCCACATGGCCCCGATGAAAGCGCCGGCCACGCTCACGTTCCAGCCGAACAGGACGGCGCGTGGAAGCAAGGGCGCGGAATGGGCCGCGCCGGCCGGTATCAAGAGGAGGGTCCACAAGAGGACGACGGTCCCCGTCAGGAGTCCGCTCGCGGCGGCGAATGCTCGCGTCTGTAGGCGCATTCCTTCGTCCCGTCCGCTGTCAGAATGGCATCAGGGGTCCGGCGGCGTATGAGCGGAAGTTAGGAACCGTCGCAGGTAGCGGCAACGAGCGGCAGGCCCTCCGCAGGATACCGGTCGCGCAATCAGGTCCGCCGGGCCACGACCGCTCGCTCCTCCCGGGCGATCGGTTCGAATCGAGGATCCCCGTCGAGCACCGTCGCGGGAGATTCAGGGCGAAGAACCACCAGCCTTCCGCCGGGCGACAGAACCCGGGCCGCCTCGTCGATCTCACCGACGTCGGCATCCACCAGGGCGACACCCAGTGCTCGGCCCGGGAGAAGGGGCACCGCGTCCCCTGCGACTCCCCGAAGCGAGGTCACCGATCCGGCCTCGACTCCAGCCGGGACATGCTCGGGCGCACCCCGATCGGAGTCGGCCGCGAGACCCTCCACAAACAGGACCTCGCAGCCGCCTGACAGCTCAGCGATTGCCGGGGCGGATTCTCCCAGGCCGGGACCGACGACCAGTACGCCGCGGCGATCCCGGATCCCGAAGAGCGCTGCGACAAGCACCGAATCCGCGTCGTTCCGCGTCGCGGCGGACGGGACTTCGTCCGAACCGGATCCCGGGCTCTCCTCCGAGCTCGACGCCCGGGCGGCCGCCTCCCGGAAGTCGAGCACACCGGCGGCCAGGGGAAACCTCTGTTCGCAGGCAGGACAATCCAGTCGGCCTGTCGCGATTCGCCGCCCATCCATCTCCTCGACGAGCACGACCAGCCCCTGCGGCGGCCCGCACCGGGGGCAGACGAGCGACTCGGAGAGATCCAGCAGCATCGTCGCGTCGCGCCTGTCAGGCCAGCGAATGGGAAGCCGAAACGAGTCGCAGGAACTCCTCGCGCGTGCGGATGTCCGAGCGGAAACGACCTCGAACCGAGGAGGTGATCGTCCTGCTGTTCTGCTTCTCGACCCCGCGCATCATCATGCAGAGGTGGTAGGCCTCGATCACGACACCCACTCCGTCCGGCTGGAGCGCTTCCTGGATCGCGTCCGCGATCTGATCTGTCAGCCGCTCCTGCACCTGCAACCGACGGGCGAAAACCTCCACGACCCGGGGGATCTTGCTCAGGCCCAGGAGCTGCCCCTCGGGAATATAGGCCACGTGCGCCTTGCCGAAGAACGGAAGCATGTGATGCTCACAGAGTGAGTAGAGCTCGATGTCCTTCACGAGGATCATGTTGTCGTGCTCTTCGACGAAGACGCCGGAGCCGATCGCCGCATCCGCACTCGACCGAGACCCCCTCGTGAGCCACTTCATCGCCGCCGCGACCCTGCGCGGCGTGTCGTGGAGCCCCGGCCGTGTCGGATCCTCGCCGAGCCTGCGCAACTGTTCGCGGACCAGATCTTCATACGTGACCGCTCCGAGATCGACCTACGTCGTCTCCGCCCTGCGC
>JARRPA010000076.1:0-15631 GCA_037383305.1 Gemmatimonadota bacterium
ATCACGATCGACGGGCCAACGGTCGAGTCCCGTTCTCGACGGTTGCGGATCGGCCGAACAGGCGAATGCGCGTTCCTGACGAGGGCGGCGGTCGGCCCGAGATGCCTCGGCGAAAGGGCAGGTCTCCTGCGGGATTCGTGTCCGGGCCGCCTGCCGGAGGGAAGATTCGAGTTTGATCCCGCGGTGAGACACCGCCGCATGATCTCTTCCATGACCGGAACGATCCGGGAATGGCCTCCCGCAGAGCGGCCACGCGAGCGTATGTCGGCGAACCCTCCGTCCGCCCTGACAGCCCGGGAACTCCTGGCGGTTCTGCTCGGGTCCGGTGCTGCCGGAAGAAGTTCCCTCGATCTCGCCTCGGAACTGCTCGTCCGCTACGGCGGCTCGCTCCGACGCCTCGGTGCGGCCGACCCGAATGAGCTCGCCACTGCACCCGGAATCGGCCCGGCCCGCGCCTGCGCGCTTGTCGCCGCGTTCGAGCTCGGCCGCCGGGCCGGCGCCGAACCCGCCCGGCGCCACGCCCGGATCCGGGGGCCGCGAGATGTCTTTCTGCGCCTCGGTCCGATGCTGCGGGATCGCCGCCAGGAGGAATTCTGGGCGATCTACCTCGACACGCAGAACCGGATACTGAGCGAGCGGCGGATTACCGTCGGACTTCTCAATTCGTCCCTCGTGCACCCGCGCGAGGTCTTCGCACCGGCGATCGCCGTGGCGGCAGCCAGCTGCATCCTCGCTCACAATCACCCGTCCGGCGATCCGGATCCGTCGCCCGAGGACCTCGAGGTGACGCAGCAACTGGTCGAGAGCGGCCGGCTGCTGGGAATCCCGGTGCGAGATCACATCGTGCTCGGGGATGGGGCGTTCGTGAGCCTGCTGGAACGCGGTCTGCTGCTTCCGGCCCGCTCCGGTCAGCGGCGAAGCCGTGGAGCCGGCCGGCGACCTTGAGCATGGATTTGGCGCGTCTCCTGCATCTCGCCTACGTTCAGAGACGCAACCGCAAAGAGCCGGGCGGTGTAGGAGCTTCGGGAAACGCGCCGGAGAAAGGGCGAACGTGGCACCGGAATCGGCCGAACTCAGTACAGGCGAGACGAACTCCGTAGGAAGACCCGCCGCGGACGCACGGGGTCTTCCGCCGCAGTTCATCGCCTCGATCCGGGGCGTGGAAGACAAGCTCGATCTCGACCTGCTCACACTGGCCTTTCAGTTCAGCGCCGCGAAGCACCTGGGCCAGAAACGCAGCTCCGGCGAAGACTACATCACGCACTGCATCGCCGTCGCGTCGATCCTCGCAGAGATCCAGCCGGACACCGTGAGCATCGCCGCGTCTTTTCTACACGACGTGGTGGAGGACAGCACCTCGACGGTCGAGGAGATTCGCCAGGAGTTCGGTGACGAGATCGGAACTCTCGTGGACGGGCTGACCAAGATCTCCCGGGTCGAGATCCGATCGCTCGCCGAACGGCAGGTCGAGAGCTACCGGAAGCTCCTTCTCTCCATGGCTCGCGATGCTCGCGTGATCATAGTGAAACTGGCCGACCGGCTGCACAACATGCGAACACTGGAGCATCTGGATCGGGACCGGCAGCGTCGGATCGCTCTCGAGACCCGGGAGATTTATGCGCCACTCGCACATCGTCTCGGGATGGCCCGGGTGCGGTGGGAACTGGAGGACCTGGCTTTCAAGTTCCTCGAGCCCGAGGAATACCGGGCGCTGGCCGACACCATCGCGGTCAAGCGGAGCGAGCGTGAGGACCTGATCCGGCAGATGGTCACTCCGCTTCGAGAGGAATTGAGCGCGGCCGGCCTCTCCTGCCGGGTGGAAGGCCGGGCGAAGCACCTCTGGTCCATACACCGGAAGATGGCGCTTCGGCAGAAGCCGTATGAAGAGATCTACGATGTGCTGGCCGTGCGCGTGGTGCTGCCCACGATCCGGGACTGCTATCACGCGCTCGGAGTGATCCACAACAAATGGACGCCTCTCACCGAACGATTCCACGACTACATCGCGACCCCGAAGTCAAACCTGTATCAGAGTCTGCACACGACGATATTCGGACCGGGCGGGCGGCTGTACGAGATCCAGCTCCGTACGGAGGAGATGCATCACACGGCGGAGCTCGGCATTGCCGCGCACTGGCGGTACAAGGAGGGAGCGGCCGGCGACGAGGTGGACGAGAAGCTCACCTGGTTCCGGCAGGTGCTCGAGTGGCAGCAGGAAACGCGCGAGCCGGATGAGTTTCTCGAGTTCCTGAAGATCGACCTCTTTCAGGACGAGATCTTCGTGTTCACGCCGGCCGGGGACGTGAAGCAGCTTCCGAAGGGCGCCACGCCGATCGACTTCGCTTTCGCTGTCCACACCGAGGTGGGTCGGCACTGCGCGGGGGCAAAGGTGAATGGCCGTATCGCTCCGCTGTCGCGGGCCCTGCGAAACGGCGATACGGTCGAGATCCTCACCTCGGATTCCCAGACGCCCAGCCGCGACTGGCTGGCATTCGTTCAGACCACGCGGGCACGGCACCGGATCCGGCAGTGGATCCGGCACGAGGAACAGGACATCGCGGCCCGCCTGGGGCGTGAGATCCTCGCCCGCGAATGGAAGAAGCGGAAAATCAAGCCCGAAGACTCACAGCTCGCGGAGGCGGCCGGGATTCTCGGGATCGAGGGGGGCGCGGAAGGCCTCCATGCGGCGGTCGGTCGAGGCGATGTCGGCCTCACGCGGGTCACCCGAGCCGTTCTGCGAGACGAGGCGGAGGATCTTCGTCACGAGCGTGACCCGAGTCCGCTGCAGAAGCTGGTCAAGCGGGTATGGAGTGGCTCGAAGGGCGTCCGGATCCAGGGAATGGACAACCTGATGGTCCGCTACAGCCAGTGCTGCCAGCCGGTGCCGGGCGATGAGGTCATCGGCTACATCACGGTCGGCCGCGGGATCTCGATCCACCGGCAGGACTGCCCCAATATTCTGAACCTCCCCGATCTGCCCGAGCGGCGGATTCTGATCGACTGGGATGTGGATGGTTCGCAACGCTTCCTCGTCCGGATCCTGATGGAAGGGACGGACCGGCACGGCCTGTTCGCGGACATTGCCCGGTCGATCAGCGACACCGGCACGAACATCCAGTCGGCCGACATCAAGGCGGTCGAAGGAGGCATGCAGGGCCAGTTCGTGATCGAGGTCGAAAACCTCGCCCACCTCAAGAAGGTGATGCGGCAGATCCGTCGCGTGAAAGGCGTACTTTCTGTGGAGCGGAAGGAGAGCCTCGGAGACAGTGATTTGACCCTGAAGGCGGATCGCCGCGCCGAGATCTCCTCGACGCCGGAAGGATACGCTCAGCCGGAGGGCCCACAAGCCTGAGGCCGGGGTCGGCGTGACAACGGACTCGCGGTGGCGCGGCCTCCTCCCTCATCGTTCTCGTTCGAGCTGTACGATCTCGATCTCGATCTGACGCATCTCTTCGGCGAGCTCGTTCAGTCGCTCGATCGAGGATGCCGAGTTCGGATCGATTCGCGCCATCGCCAACGTGAGACTGTCCTGGAGCGCCTTGAACGCAGCGGCGACGTTCGGGGCCCGCATCGCCCGATCGACATGCGGCCGCAGTTCCCGTTCGGTCACCGCGAGCTCGTCGGCCACGGCCTCACGCTCCGATTCCGATGCGACACGCTCGTCGGCCTGGTCGGGCGTGGTCAGCACGGGTCCGGATACGCGCTCCAGGTCCGTTCCGATTCGAAGGGAACGCTCCAGGAGGTCTGCGGCCGCGGGGTCGTTCGATACCATCTCCCGTCGCAGCAGCGCGTAGAAACTATCCTGTGCCGTCCGGACGCCCGGGGCATCGAGGGCCGCCGCCTGGGTGCGGCGGATCCCGTCCTGCACGGCCGAGAAACGACGCCGGAGGTCGGCACGTTCGCTTCGCAGTGCGGCCAGTTGCTCGGACTCCGGCTCCGATCCCGTGCATGCGGCCAGAACTGCAAGGAGAAAGAAGGCGAGAGGCCACACGGGACGGAACGAAGCTGCAGTGCGCAGCGAGAACTTACGGGCGGTCACGGGGTTCCTCCGGGGTGGATCGAGTCTGGTTCCAGCCGGGTGAAGCTGGCAAGCTTGTCGGCAGACGGTCGACCGGTCAACCCGCGCACCGACTCCATGACTTTCGAACGAACGGTTCACGGCCTTGTCTGACAGCCAGTTCCAGATGCGTCTTCCCTTCGAGCCGACGGGAGATCAGCCGGCCGCGATCCGCGAGCTGTCCGACGGCGTGCTCGAGGGCCGGCGCTGGCAGACGCTCCTCGGTGTGACGGGGAGCGGCAAGACGGTGACTATGGCGGGCGTGATCCAGGAGACCGGTCGCCCGACGCTGGTGATGAGTCACAACAAGACGCTTGCGGCCCAGCTATATGGAGAGTTGCGTCAGTTCTTCCCGACCAACGCGGTCGAGTACTTCATTTCCTACTACGACTACTACCAGCCGGAAGCCTACGTACCGCGGACCGACACCTACATCGAAAAAGACTCCTCGATCAACGACGACATCGACCGGTTGCGGTTGCGGGCGACCTCGGCTCTCATGGAACGCCGGGACGTGATCGTGGTGGCCTCGGTCTCGGCGATCTACGGACTGGGCGATCCGCGCGGCTATCGACAGATGATGCTGACCGTGGACCGGGGAGCTCGCATGTCCCGGCGTGAGATTCTGTCGGGTCTCGTGGCGATTCAGTACAGCCGGAACGACCTCGAGCTGCGTCGCGGCACGTTTCGCGTGCGCGGTGATGTCATCGAGGTGATGCCCGCGTACGAGGAACAGGCAGTGCGGATCGAACTGTTCGGCGACGAGGTCGAGCGGATCACCAAGATCGACCCTCTGACGGGAAAGGCGATCACATCGCTGGAACGGACCGCGGTGTTCCCGGCCACGCACTATGCCGTAGACCCGGACCGGCTCGAGCGGGCCATCGACGGAATCCTGACGGAGCTGGAGGCGCGACTGCTCGAGCTCCGGACCGGCGGTCGGCTGCTCGAGGCCCAGCGTCTCGAGAGCCGCACTCGCTTCGACGTCGAGATGTTGCGGGAGATCGGGGTCTGTCCGGGTATCGAGAACTACTCGCGGTACTTCGATGGCCGCGAGCCGGGGGAACGACCCTACTGCCTCCTCGACTACTTCCCGGACGACCACCTGGTCATTGTCGACGAATCGCACGTGTCGATTCCCCAGATCGGCGCGATGTACAAAGGCGACCGAAGCCGAAAGCTGACACTGGTGGAGCACGGATTCCGACTTCCCTCGGCGCTCGACAACCGGCCGCTGGAATTCGAGGAGTGGGAGGATCTCGTTCCGTCGGCGATTTTCCTGAGCGCGACGCCGGCAGAGTACGAGCTGCGCAAATCCGGAGGGATCGTGACCGAACAGCTGGTACGGCCGACCGGTTCGCTGCGGTCGGAGTAGTTGCGTGTTTCGGAAATACGCGTGAACGGGAAGTCACTGCCGGGGAAATAGTGAGCGTCGTACTCGGTGAACTGCCCCTGGTCGAGCAGCAGGTATCGCGATTCTCGATGCCGACAAGGAAGGGTTTCTCCGCTCGGAGACTTCCCTCGTCCAGACGATCGGTCGCGCCGCACGAAATCTGAACGGGACGGCGATTCTCTACGCGGACCGGATCACCGGCTCCATGGAACGGGCGATCGAGGAGACGAACCGCCGCCGGGAGGTCCAGGCTCGCTACAACGAGGAGCATGGAATCACGCCCCAGACGATCCGGAAGTCCATCCGGGAGATCCGGTTCACGACGGCCGTGGCGGATGCCCGGACGACGGAGGCGGAACAGGCGAGCGATGAACGCGTGGTCGCGGAATCGGAGAGAGACTATGAGCCCGCCGATCCCGCGGTTCTTCTGCTTCGGATCGAGACGGAGATGCGGGAAGCGGCCGAGCAGCTCGATTTCGAGCGAGCGGCTCGATTGCGCGATGAACTGTTCGAGGTGAAGGCTCGACTCGAGACGGGCTCGGAACGGGGCGGAAGTCGAGGCCGGCGGGGCAGAGCGGGAGCCGGCCGGAGCCGGGGCGGGTGATGACAGAGATGGCCGCCGAGGGCAGGGGCGTCTCCGGTCCCGTGGAACTCGAAGAAGCCGCACTGAAGGCCTGGGCCGCCGAGGTGGGGCGTGCGGCGAGCAGGCGGGGGCGCTTCGTGTGTCTTTACGGTCCACTGGGAGCGGGCAAGTCCACGTTCGTGCGGGCAGCCTGCCGGGCGGCGGGAGTGGAAGGCTCGATTCCGAGTCCCACCTTTACGCTGGTCAACCGGCATCGTACCGCCACCGGAGCCACCATCTGGCATGCCGATCTCTACCGTCTGGACTCTCCCGACCTTCTGCTGGATGTCGGTTGGCCCGGACTCCTGGACGGCGACGGGACCGTGTTCGTGGAGTGGGCGGAGCGGGCGGGAGACTGGTTGCCGGCCGACCGCTGGGAGGTCCGGCTGCATTTTACCGGTACTCCGGACCGGCGGCGGGTCGAAATTCGCTCGCTGGGGGAATGCGAGCTCCCTCCCGAACCGCAGGTCGAGCCGTGCTGACGATCGCGCTGGACACCAGCACGCCGATCGGCAGCATCGCCCTCGGAAGATGTTCCGCCAGAGCGGTCGAAGAAGACATCCAGCGGCAGCTTCCGACTCAGGCCGTACGTTCGGAATCGGTTCTGCCCGAAATCGATCGTCTGCTGCAGGCGGCGGGAATGCGACCGTCCCAGATTTCGCGGATCGTCGTCGGATCAGGCCCCGGGTCCTTCACCGGAGTCCGGATCTCCGCCGCGCTCGCAAAGGGAATGCGGGCCGCTCTGCGGGCCGAACTGCACGCCTGGTCGAGTCTCGCCGCGATCGCGGTCGCTTCCGGAGGCGACGGTCGAGTCTGCGCCGCGATCGACGCACGACGCGGCCAGGTATATGCGGCGGGATACGAGATCGAGCGTGAGGGGACGGAGCTCGTCAGGCTTAGATCGTTCTTCGGACCGGTGGCCGAACGTTTCGAGATGACTCTCGGCCGCCTGCGGCCGATCGGCGCGTGGACCCTGTCCGGGGACCTTCCGGAACCTCTTGATCGGGCGGCAGAGAGGGCGGACATTCGGCGCATGCCGCCTTCGTCGGGGGAATCCGCTGCCTCCGCCCTTCTTCGGCTCGCCGGGAGCTTCCCCGCGTCGGGCAGGATCATGAATCCGGAGGCATGGGAGCCCGACTACGTGCGGGCCTCATCCGCCGAGCGGGAAGCCGAGCGATGAGAGGGTGGTGACGACGATCGCCATTCGTCCCATGAGGACGGCGGACCTGCCGGACGTGATGCGGATCGAACGGCAGTCGTTCACGATGCCCTGGCAGGAGAGCACCTTCCGGGCGCTCATGCGGCGCCCGAGCGCCTCGCTGCTCACGGCAGAAACGGCGGTCGATGAAAAGATCGGGGCGGAAGTCGTGGGTTTCGCCGTTCTCTGGTTTGCCGCTGACGAAGCGGAACTCGGCGACTTCGCCGTGGATCCGGATTGGCGGGGCCGGGGCGTCGGCAGCCGACTTCTGGAACGCTCGATCGAGGTGGCCCGGGCCCGGGGCGCGCGCACACTCTATCTGGAGGTCCGGGAAAGCAATGCGGCAGCCAGGGCGCTGTACGAGAAGCGGGGGTTCCGGGTCGTGGGTCGACGACCGGAGTACTACAGTGAGCCTCGCGAAGATGCCTGCGTGATGAGGTTGGATCTGCAGAATGACGCGCGTTGACACTGCTCTGAAATGGCGTCTAGGTTGCGTGGGGAAGAGGAGAGTGGCGGCGGTACTTCCCATCCGTGCGGGACCGTCGGACCCTTCACAACGTGAACCGTTACCGGTGAATACGAGGGACTCATGTCGCGTTCTCTGAACCGAGTTCAAATCATAGGAAATCTCGGCGCCGATCCCGAGGTCCGGACCACCCCCGGTGGCGCGAGAGTTGCCACGCTCTCGGTCGCCACGAGCCGCCGCTGGAACGACAGGCAGGGACAGCCGCAGGAGAAGACCGAGTGGCATCGGGTCATTTTCTGGGAGAAGCTGGCTGACCTCGCCGACCAGTATCTGAAGAAGGGGGACCGGCTGTACGTCGAGGGCTCGATCGAGTATCGGCAATACGAGGACAAGGACGGCCAGACCCGATACATCACGGAGATTCGCGGGCGCGAGATGATCATGCTCGGCGGACGTGGCGACCGCTCCGACTTCGGGTCTCCGGCTTCAGAGTCGCGAACGACAGGACATAGCGGAAGCCAGGCGGCCGGGGATGAATACGACGAATTCTCCAACGAGTCGCTGACGCCTGCAGGTGACGACGATTTGCCCTTCTGAGGAGCGGCGAATGAAAAGGAAGGCACGCACGGCGGCGCTCGCCGCGGGGGCGATGGCAGTGGCTCTCGGAGGGGTTCGGTCCGCTGGCGCCCAGGAGCTCGAGGAGGCTTCTCGTCCGCGACACGAAGTTCGCCGTGGCGACACGCTGTGGGAGCTTTCTGCGCAGTATCTTCGCAATCCGTACCGCTGGTCCGACATTTTCGACCTGAATCGCGACATCGTGCAGGACCCGCACTGGATCTATCCCGGCGAACGTCTTCGGATGCCGGGCGACGCCACGGCGGTCGTTTCGAGCGGCCGTTCAGACGAAACGCGATCCGGTACCGCGTACCGCACCGGACGGCCGATGCCCGCGACCGATCTGTCGGGCACCGTGTTCGGTGAGCGCAGCGACCGGCTGCTGTCTCTCTCGGCCATGCAGGTGGACGAGGAGGTTCGCCCCGCGGTCGTGAGCGTCAGCGACTTCTTCCAGGCCAGTATGCTCGTCGGTCCGGGTGAGCTGGGTCAGATGGGGCGGACGGCCCGGGTAATAGAGGAGAACCCGCTCGACCTGAACCTGCCTCCCTCAGCGCGACTCCATCAGGATGTGATCGTTCATCTCGAGGGCTTGCAGGCGCGGCCGGGAGACCTGCTTCAGACCGTGCGCTGGGGCCGCGAGATCGGGCCTTTCGGCCAGGTGCTGGAATCGAAAGCGCTGCTCCTCGTCACCCGCACGGCAGCCGACAGCGCCCGCGCCAGGGTCGTCGAGGTGTTTGGCGACTACGAGGTCGGAGATCCCGTGATGCGGGCCGTCGACTTCTATCTCGACCCCGAATCTGTGTTTTTCGACACGGACGATGTTCTCAACGGGAAGATCATCGCGTTCGCGACGGAAGATCAGATGGTCCTCGACCTCTACGACGAGGTGTTCCTCGACCTGGGAAACCAGGCGGGCGTGAAGATCGGCGATGAATTCCTCGTCTTCTCCGATCTCGAACCTTCGCCGGCCCTGGCGGAGCCCGAAGACGCCTTGTGTGTGCTGCGGGTCGTTCGCGTGACCGAGGTCACCTCGACCGCGGTCGTGCGAACGGTGCGGGATCCGGGCACGAGGGAAGGATATCCGGTGCGCCTTTCACGCCGAGTCTCCGGCTGATCGACGTTCTTTCCCGCTCCGACCGATCCCGGTAGCTTCGGGTCGAAGTTCGGGCTGCCGGGGTGAGGCGCGCTCGCCGCGCGGACCTGCCTCGATATTCGGTTTCGAGCGGCCTCAACGGCAGGTGTCTCTTCACCAGAACAGGAGTGCATCGTGAGCGGATCTCCGCGGGTCCTCGTCACCGGGGGAGCCGGGTTCATCGGGTCCCACGTCTGCCAGGCCTATCGGGATGCAGGCTGGGAAGTCACGGCGCTCGACGATCTCAGCACGGGACGGCGGTCCAACCTCCCGGACGGAGTGACGCTGGTCGAGGAGGATATCCGGTCGGAAGCTGCCGCCGACCTCGTCAGGAGCGGGCGTTTCGAACTGGTGAATCATCACGCCGCCCAGATCGACGTGAGAGTGTCGGTCGCCCGACCGCGGCACGACGCGTCGATCAACATCGATGGTCTGCTCAATCTCCTCGAGGCGGCCCGGGACGGAGAGGTGCCGCGATTCCTGTTCGTATCGTCGGGTGGCGCGATTTACGGCGAGGCGGGTGAGGTCCCCTCCCCGGAAACCACGCTGAAGGCGCCGCTGTCCGGGTACGGTGTGAGCAAGCTGGCGGGCGAACATTACCTTTACGCGTTTCGGAAGCTCTTCGGAATCGAAGGCGCGTCGCTGCGCTACTCGAACGTCTACGGGCCCCGGCAGGATCCGAACGGTGAAGCGGGGGTAGTTGCCGTCTTCAGCAACCGACTTCTCTCGCGAAAGCCACTGACCATTTACGGAGACGGAATGCAGACGCGCGACTACGTGTACGCCGAGGACGTGGCCCGCGCGAATCTGCTCCTGACGACCACGCCCCTGCTGGAACCCACAACGGTGGACGATGTGGCGTTCAACGTGGCGACGGGAGAGGAAACGTCGGTAGTCAGGCTCGCCGAAACCCTGCTCACGGCGGCCGGCGTCGAAGTGGAAGTGCAGCATGCGCCGCCTCGAAAGGGAGAGGTCCTGCGAAGTTGCCTGCGCACGGAGAAGTTGCGGGGTCTCGGCTGGGTTCCCCAGGTGTCGCTGGAGCAGGGGCTCCGGAACACCTACGAGCACATCGCGCAAGAGATATAGAGGGACCACTCCATGGGGCCATTCGCCTTTCCGATGACGTTGCAGGCCGGGCAGCCGATTGCCGTCCGTCCATGGGACCTCGTACTCGGCGCGACGCCGATGACCAAGATCATCCTGATCGTCCTCGCCGCTTTTTCTCTGGTCTCCTGGGTGCTGATTTTCTGGAAGTGGTCCGAGTTTCGCCGTCTGCGCGCTTCCGGCGACGAATTCGTCGAGGCGATGCAGGATGCGGCGAGCCTTCGCGACGTTTATCAGACTCTGACCCGATTGCCTGAGTCTCCTTACACGCGCGTCTTCCGCAGGGGCGTGAACTTCTTCACGGAACTCCGACCCACGGCCCTCCGGGACGAGGTGCACACGGGGCCGGGCCTGACGGCCGCGCAGCTGGAGGCGCTCCGGCTCGTTCTCGAGAAAGAACTGTCGGAGGAGCGCGACGACATGGCGCACGGCCTCACCTGGCTGGCCATCATCGGGTCCGTCAGCCCGCTGATGGGTCTTCTCGGCACGGTGGTCGGCGTGATGAACTCGTTCATTGGAATCACCAGCCAGGGGAGCGCGAACATCGCGGCGGTCGCACCCGGCATCGCCGAAGCCCTCGTGACAACCGTTGCCGGGCTCGCCGTGGCCATTCCCGCGGTCATCGCCTACAACCACTTCGCCGGCAAGCTCGGGCTGTTCACGGGTGAGCTGGAGGGATTCGCGGCCGAGTTCATCGGCACCCTGGCGCGAGAGGGCCGCGTATGATCGGACGGACGTCCCGGAGTGATCGACCGGGTGGTCTGCCCGTCCGGGCCGAGATCAACGTGACGAGCCTGGTGGACGTGGCGTTCACGCTGCTCGTGATCTTCATGATCACGGCCCCGATCCTCCAGGGCGGTGTCGAAGTGACGATCCCCAAGGCACCTGCGGCACCGCTGCAGGTGAGCGAAGGCATCGTCATCTCGATCGATCGAGAGGGTACGATCTACGTCGAAGATGATGCGGTCACGCGGGAAGAATTCGACGCGACGATCGGTGCACTGGTGGAGCGTAGCGGGGCCGAGACCGTCTATGTGAAGGGGGATCGGGATGTTCCGTATGGGGCGGTTCTCTGGGTGATCGGAACGTTGAAGGAAGCGGAGATCGAGGCGGTGAGTCTCGTGGCAGAGCCGGAAGCGGATCGCTGAAGTGCGCGAACCGCTGCACCGACCGCCGGCCGGGGCGCTTCTCGCTTCGACGATCCTCCACCTGGTCGCTGGAATCGTGCTGGTAGTCGGATCGGCGACGATGCGACCACGAACACTTCCCGCCCAGACGTCCCGTGTACGACTGTCCAGCTCGAAGGTGCGGCCTTCGTGGATCCCTCGTACCTGCAGAACATCATACGCCAGGTCAATCGTTACTGGAGACCGCCGGCCGGGGGGCGCCACCTCCGCGCGGAAGTCGTATTCGTGATTTCGAGGGACGGCTCGGTCGCCGAGATCGAGATGCTCACCCGGTCGGGAGACACGAGTTTCGATCTCGAGGCGCGTGGGGCGATCGAGGCCGCCGGTCGGGCACGAGCTTTCGGTCCGCTACCCGAGGCCTGGCCTCGCGATCGTCTGAGGATCTCTTTCTTCTTCGACCCGACGACCAGATGAAGGCTTTGATGACGACCATAAAGCGCAGCCGATTCGCCGCACTGTTCCTCGTCGTGGCAGCGACCGGCCCATTCGCGGATCCGGGCGGGGCGCAGGAGCCCGGAGACGTGAGGATCGGGATCACGTACACGCCCGGTTACCTTCCGGGTCTGGTGCTCACACCCGTAGAGAGCGCGGACGGCCTGGAGGAAATCGCGCGGAGCGCGGACGCGATCCTCCGCCAGGATCTGGACTTCAGCGATCGCTTCGAGATGATCGAAGTCCCGGGCGATTTTCGCGTGGGCGAGGCAGTCAACTACGGATTGTGGAATCAGCTGGGGGCCGTGTGGCTCGTAGCCAGTCAGGTATCCGGAAGCTCCGCTGCGCCGGTTCTCCGGGTCAGTCTGCACGATGTCGTGTTCGGAGAGTTGAAAGAGGTTCGAGCGTTCAGCCTTCCGGCCGTCGGTGCCTCGGATTTTCGAATGGCCATCCATCGGGTCGCCGACCAGGTGGTCCTCTGGGCGACGGGCGAGCCCGGGATCGCCGCGACCCGCATTGTGTTTCGACGAAAGGGCGCAGAAGGCGCTTCCGACGTCTGGGTCATCGACTCGGATGGTCAGGGGCTGCGTCGGCTCACGAGCGACGAGTCGATCGTCTACTCGCCGGACCTCTCGCCCCAAGGATCGCACCTCCTCTACGTCTCCTACGTCAGCGGCAGTCCGGTGGCGTACGAGAAGAACCTGTCGACAGGATCTGTACAGACGGTATCCGCCGAGGATGGTCTCAACGTCACGCCGGTCTATTCGCCGGATGGACGGCACATCCTGTACGCTCGAACGGAGGGTGATCATACCGAACTGTTCGAGCTGCAGAGGAATCCGATCTGCTGCGGTCGTCGCGTGACATACACGAGCGTCGGAGAGACGTTGAACGGGGGGTATTCTCCCGATGGCGGACAGATCGTCATGACCTCCTCACCGCTGGGGCTGCCCCACATCTACGTGATCCCCAGACAGGGTCGGGGAGAGCCTCGAATCCTGAGCCGATACGTCTATGGGGAGAGGGGGTACGCCACATCTCCCGACTGGTCGCCGCGGGGAGACCGGATCGCCTACCAGGCCTGGATCGACAGTTCCTTCCAGATCGTCACCGTCTCCCCGGATGGCTCGGATCGGCGAGTCCTGACATCGCGGGGAAGCAACGAGGATCCCAGCTGGGCGCCGGACGGCAGACACCTCGTGTTCGCCACCGCGGGACGCGGCGGGTCGGGGATGCTGATTCTCGACACGGTCACAGGCAGGGTCAGGAATCTGACCTCGGGGAGCACGGACCAGTTGCCTTCCTGGTCGGGGGCGCTCTGACCTCGCATTGTCGCGGATTTGACCGCTTGGCAACTACATCGACGCCGCGTATGATACAGCGGGTGCGCGCCGTTCAGACGGCAGTCGGCGGGCGGGACGACGGGGTGCGTCCCCGTTCCGCGCTCCCGCCCATCATTTTCGCGTCAAGGAGTACATCCATGCGTTCCAAGTTCGGTTTTGCAGCCCTGATCGCCATTACGGCCATAGGACTGTCCGCCTGTGGCGGTAAGGAGCCGCCTCCGCCTCCACCGGTCGTCAACGAGACGACGGCCGTGCCCGACGCGGACAGCCTGGCGGCCGCCGAGCTCGCCCGGATGGAAGCCGCGGCCTCTCAGATGTGCGCAGACGCCCGGACTGCGATCGCCAACGGCGATTATGAACGGGCGAAGAGACTTCTCGAGCAGGTGCAGCGTGATTATCCGGGCACCGAGTGCGCCGATTCCGCCGGGATGCTGGCCGCCGGCGTGGAGTCCGTGATGGTCGTTCGCGAGCGGATTCACTTCGAGTTCGATCGGTCCCGGATCACGGACGAGGCCGCGACGATCCTGCAGCGCAAGGCCGATGTCCTGCGCAACTACCCGAATCTCTCGGTCACCATCGAGGGACATGCGGACGAGCGAGGCTCGCTCGAGTACAATCAGGCGCTGGGTCAGCGCCGGGCGGAGGCGGCACGGAGCTACCTCGTCAATCTCGGGCTCTCGAACGGCATGTTCCGCACGATCAGCTACGGCGAAGAGCGTCCGATCGCGCAGGGTTCGAACGAGTCTGCGTGGGCCGAGAACCGGCGTGACGAGTTCGTCCTGCCGAATGCGGCTGCGCTGCTGCAGTGACGGCACGCTCCGCGGTCCTCGTGATGGCGGCGACGCTCGCCGCGGCGGGGTGCGCCACGAAGAGCGACATGGCCGAGCTCCGGAACACGGTGACCGGCGAGTTCGAGGCGGAGCGTTCGCAACGCGAGGCGCTGATCGCGGAGATTCAGGAGTTGCGCGCGGTGTTGCTGGACAGTCTCAACGTCCAGCAGCGCCGCGACATCACGGGCCGCGTCGACCTTCAGCGGCAGATCGAGGACCTGAACACCAACCTCGCACAGCTGATCGAGCTGACGGGCCAGACTCAGCGTAACCTGGCCCTGCTGTCGGTACCTCCCGCGGATACGGCGATGCCGGGCGGTGCGCAGGGCGTGCGGCCGTCAGCTCCGCTTACGGGAGAGCCGTCCGGTGCGGCGCCGGCGGGTGACCCGCAGGCCCTCTACGAGGCTGCTCTGCGCCAGTTCCGGCGAGGTTCATATGGCACCGCCCGGGAAGCCCTGGACGAGTTCCTGGCCGACTACCCGAACCACGAGCTCGCCCCGGACGCACAGTACTTCCGGGCGGAGAGCTTCGCCGAGGAGGGAAGCTCGGATGCCGCCCTGGACGAGTATGCCCGCGTGCTGGAGCTGTATCCGAATTCCCGGCGTGCGCCCACCGCGTTGTACAAGAGCGGCCTGCTGGAACTGCGTCGCGGCAACGTCGATGATGCGAGGACCTTCTTCAACCGGGTGGTCCAGGGATATCCGGACAGCGACGAGTTCGAGCTGGCGAGACGTGAGCTCGAGCGACTGAGTCGCTGACCCGGCGGGTCGGGCGACCTCTACTGCGGGATCACGAGTCGCCGGCTTCGACCGGAAGGAGACCAGGTGCGCTGTCCCAGGTGTGATCACGTCGAGGACCGCGTGGTGGACTCGCGCACCAGTCGGGCCGGCCGCGCGATCCGTCGTCGCCGCGAGTGTCTGAGCTGCGAGTTCCGGTTCACCACGTACGAACACATCGAGCAGGAAGCACTCAGCATCCGCAAGTCCACTGGCGCGATCGAGCCCTTCGATCGGGCCAAACTGATGAAGAGCATCGGAATCGCGTGCGCCAAGCGTCCCGTCTCGCTCGTCCGGATCGAGGAAATGGTGGATCAGGTGGAGGAAGACCTCGATAGCCTGGACGAGCGGGAGGTCAGCAGCCAGCAGATCGGGGAACTGGTGATGGCTCAGCTTCGCGCCCTGGACCAGGTCGCCTACGTTCGGTTCGCTTCAGTTTATCGAAACTTCCAGGACACGACGGAGTTCATGGAAGA
>JARRPA010000077.1:0-6566 GCA_037383305.1 Gemmatimonadota bacterium
CCACGATCCCGCCGATGATCGCCCCCATCAGCACGTCGCCGGCCAGCTCCTCGTCCATCCCCTTCCGGCGCAGCTCGAGCCTTACGACCCAGAATCCGGTAAGGAAAGAGAGCGCCATCATCACCCCGAAAGAGGTGATCGTGATCGTGCCCAGTATCGGGAGATCGAGGGTGATCAGTTCGGGATACATGTGGCTCCTGAGGTCGTCCCGTGCCGGGGCGCATCCGGATCGCGCCGGACCAGTCCGGGGAACACGAGGGAGGGATCGGCGTTGAGATCGAGTCCCGACTCCTCTCCGAGCGAGAATCGGTGTTCGGCGAGCCGTGCCACCATCGCCGCATTGTCCGCGGCAAGCCGGGGCGAGGGAGCGAAAAGCTCGCCCCCGGCGGATTCGAGGGCGAGCGCCAGTCGTGACCGCAGGACTCCGTTGCGCGCCACGCCGCCTCCGAGCAGGACCCGACGGCACCCCGACCACTCGACGGCACGCATCACCTTTCCGACGAGAGTGTCGACCACGGCTTCCTGGAATTCCGCAGCGAGATCGGGCACCCGGTCCTCGAATTCCGCCTCGCCTTCTGCGTCCGCTTCCAGCTGGGCCGCGAGCAGGGCGGTCGCCGTCTTGAGTCCGCTGAAGGAGAAATCGAAGAAGGCCGGGTCCGACGGCGAATCCCGCCCCGAGAGCATCGGGCGCGGGAGCCTGTATCGTCCGGGGCGCCCCAGCCGGCTCACGCGCTCGATCTCCGGGCCCCCGGGATATCCGAGTCCGAGTCGACGGGCCACCTTGTCGAACGCCTCGCCCGCCGCGTCATCGCGTGTCTCTCCGAGCAGTTCGTAGCGGCCCCACGCCTCGGCGTGGAGGAGGAGCGTGTGTCCGCCCGACACCAGCAACGCCACGAACGGAGGACGGGCCTCGGGCGACTCCAGCGAATTCGCGAACAGGTGGGCTTCCATGTGGTGAACGCCGAGCAGCGGTATCTCTCGCGCCCATGCGAATCCCTTGGCCCAGTTGAGGCCCACGAGGAGTGCGCCGATCAGGCCGGGACCTGCCGTTACGCCCACTCCCGCCAGGGCCGCGGCATCGATCGCCGCCTCGGAGAGTGTCGCCTCCACCACCGCATCGAGCTGCCGGAGGTGAGCGCGAGCCGCGATCTCCGGGACGACCCCACCGAATCTCTGGTGGCCGTCCTGCGAGAGTATGACGTGTCCCAGCACGTTACCGTTCGAAACGACCGCCGCCGATGTCTCGTCGCACGACGACTCGATGCCGAGGATTGGCCCGCCCGGCGAGATGGGGCTCACCGCGTCGGTCCCTGCTGCACGAAGACCTCCGGGGGCACGAAGCGAACGGACACGAAGCCCGAATCGGCGATCGCCGTTCCGAGGAAGATACGGGTCGGCAGATCCGCGGCGTCGTCCAGCGGCGCGTCGACGGATCCGAGCGCTTCGAGCCGTCGGCGAACGGCGGTCGCCGCCCCCCGAATCACCGCGTCCACGCTGTCGGGCGTGATCTGGAGACCTTCGGTTCCCGCACCCACCAGTCGAACCGGCACGCGACGAGTCAGAATCAGGAGCGAGTCGACCTCCACGGTCACCAGCGCAGAAGCCGGATCGACGCTCACGCTTCGCACGCCCGTCGGAAGCTCGATGGGAAGATCGCGCATTACGGTGTTCGCGACGTCTTCGAGCCGAATCCTGCGAGTCGCGACCCTCGTGATGGACTCCACCTCGGAGGCGGGCCCACGAACCGTGACCGTGTCGGGCGAGACGAGGATCGGGCGAAGTACCGTGAATCCGGTCGCGGGAATCGCGTCGATCTCGGCCACCACGGGCACGCGGCGCTCGGCCTTTCTCTCGAACTGCAGTTCCAGAGACCGGGGCACGACGGAGGTGGGGCGCACATCGAGCTCCCGGTCGTAAGTCACCCGGGACAGATCGATCTCCACCTGCATCCCGGGGCCGAGCACGGAGTCGATCACGATCCGGATCTCGGGCTCGTTCACGAGGAGGGCGGCCAGGTCCCGGTTGCGACCCTGAAACGTCGCGCTCACTTCGGTCGGCGCATTCACCAGCACCCAGGCGGAATCCAGAACCTCGACCGATACGATGGTCCGGACAGGCTGAGATTGCCGTTCATCGGCACTCAGACTCAGCCAGAGCAGCGACACGATGACGAAAGCCGCGAGCTTGTAGCCCCAGTTCGAGACGATCGCCCCACGAAGATCCACCGCGCTCAGAGCTCCTCGGGTCCGTCGCGATCGCGAGACCCGTCGGCGTCATCCGGCTCCCGATCGTCGTCGATCGTGGGTCGCATCCGACTGCGATCGACCGCTCGCGGCTGGCCCGCGACACGGATCTCGACCGGATCCCCGCGCCGCAGTCCATACCCACCGGGCGGATACTGGCCGACGATCGTCCCCGGCGGATCGGTCGACAGCGGATCGTAGCTGATCGCGCCCAGTTCCAAGCCCGATGATTCCAGCAGGCCCCGGGCATCGTCTATGAAGTTCCCCGACAGCACCGGTACGGTCGTCAGCGGCGACCCCCGGCTGACGAGCAGAGTCACGTCGGCGGGCACGGTGAGCTCGGTGCCAGCCTCGGGCTGCGTGCGGATCGCGCGGCCCGCCTCGCTCGGGTGCGTGGCCGTTTCCGACGCGACGCGGAAACCGAGGCGCTCCAGAAGTATCGAGGCCTGTCTCTCCGTGAGGCCCGACACATCCGGAATCGAATGCCTCTCGGGACCCCGACTGAGCGTGACTTCAACCGGCGCGCCCGGACGCACCTGCTGACCGGGAATCGGGCTCTGCGCCAGCACAACCCGCAGGCGCCTGCTGGTGCGTCACCGTCGTACGGATTCCGTACTCGAGACCGACCTTCTCGAGCCGCTGCCGTGCCTCCCCCTCCTCGAGGCCGACGAGCTCCGGAACGGTGACGAGTGGCCCGGCATCCGCCGGACCGTTCTGCGAAGGGAGCCACAGACCCGCTCCCAGATATCCGGCGAAGAAGAGCCCGGCGACAAGCGCCACGGTAGCGAGCCACCGCTTCCAGCTCCCCGATGACGAAGGGCCGTCCCGGACGGTACGGCTCGACGGTTCCGTTTCCCCGTTCTTGGGCGCGCGGCGCGGCGCACGACTGCGTCTGAGGCCCCTCCTCCGCCTGTATGTCATCCGTCATCGCCTTTTCTCAGTCGGCTCGCAAAAGCCCCGTCCGTGTCCGTGCGGAAGGGCAGGACCTCGAGGTCTCCGCTCTCCGTGAGGCATTCCTCGACGCGCCCGTTCAATCCGGCCGGCGGCTCTCGCCGAAATCCCGGATGCCGGGCAAGAAACTGTTCGACCTGCGTCTGGTTCTCTTCCCGCTCCAGCGAGCAGGTCGCGTACACCAGAAGTCCTCCCGGCTCGAGCAGATCGGCGCAGGCGTTCAACAGGTCAGCCTGCAGCACCCTGAGCGAGTCCAATCTGCGCTCCGAGATTCTCCAGCGCGCGTCCGGTCTGCGCCGCAGAACGCCCGTGCCCGAGCATGGGGCGTCCAGCAGAATGGTCCGGGCCGCCCTGATGGCCGGCCGGCGCGCGTCCACCACCATCGGTCGAGCGTCCGATCCGGTGCGCCTCAGCGTCGAGGCCGCGATCCGAGTCCGATCCATGCCGATGTCGGCCGCAACGAACGGTCTCGCCTTTGCAGCCATCTGCGCCAGAGCGGCCGCCTTGCCTCCGGGTGCCGCACACGCATCGAGCACTGGACCCTCGATCTCCGGGCCGACGAAATCTACCACCGCCGAGGCGGCGGGATCCTGCGCGATCGCCAGCCGGCGCTCGAGCACCGCGGCCGGGTCACCGGTCAGAAGCCTCACCATCCGCGGCCACCCGGGCAACGGCTCGAGAGAGAGATCCGAGTCCGGATCGCCGGACCCCAACTCCGACTCTCCGGATTCGAGCAGCCGCAGCGTGACTGGCGGCGCACGATTGTCATTCTCCACGAGCCTACGCACGTCGGCAAGCGGCCAACGCGCGAGCCACCGGCGGATCAGCCACGCCGGATGAGACCCCCAGGTGGTCAGCCAGGCCTCAGGCGCGCTCTCCGGATCGGGAAACGCCGAGGGCCGCCGGGGCTCTCGTGCGGCCCGGCGGAGCACGGCGTTCGCCAGGCCCGACGGCCCGTGTCCCAGGTCGGACCGTGCGCCTCCGACCGTCGCATGTACGGCCGCGTGCGGCGGAATCCGGGTCTCACGCAGTTGATACAGGCCGAGGCGCAGCCACTCCAGCAACGGAGGATCGAGAGTCGAAAGTGGCCGATCGACCAGGCCTCGAAGCTCCGAGTCCAGCCGCTTCCGGAGTCGGATCGCACCGTATGCGAGTTCCTGCGCGAGAGCCCGGTCACGGCCCGCGAGCGCACGGAAACGCTTCGCCGCCGCGCGATCGGCATACGTGCCGCGCCGCACGTCTTCCAGCACTTGGACCGCGGCCCTCCTGACCTCGACGCCCGGGCCGATCGCTTCGCGATCGCGGCCGCTCACTCCGGCCTCAGTCGACCATCCCGGTCGAGGGACTCGACGGAACCGCCCACTCCCGCGAGGGCATCCGTCCCGCCAGCCACGCGGCCCGGCCCGCCCGGACCGCCTCGCGCATAGCGCCTGCCATCAGGACGGGGCGTTCGGCGGCCGCCAGCGCCGTGTTCATCAGGATGCCATCCACACCCTGCTCCATCGTCAGACAGGCATCGGAGGCGGTTCCCACCCCGGCGTCCACGATCACCGGCACGGAGAGACGCTCCTTGAGGATGCGGATGTTGACCGGGTTGAGCAGTCCGAGCCCGCTTCCGATCGGAGAAGCCAGAGGCATGACCGCGGCCGCCCCCGCCTCCTCGAGGCGCAGGGCCGTGATCAGATCGTCGTTGGTATAGGGCAGAACGGTGAATCCTTCGTCCACGAGGACTCGGGTGGCCTCCAGCAGGGCGTCGGTGTCGGGCAGCAGTGTCTCCTGGTCTCCGATCACCTCCAGCTTCACCCAGTTCGACAGGCCTGCTTCCCGCCCCAGGCGCGCGTATCGGATCGCCTCCTCGGACGTGAAGCACCCGGCGGTGTTCGGAAGCAGGAAGAACTCGTCCGGATCGAGGTAATGCAGCAGGCTCTCCCGGTCCGCGGCGTTCAGGTCGACACGACGAACCGCCACCGTGACCATTTCCGCTCCCGAGGCCCGCACCGCCTCCACCGTCTCTTCGTGGCTCCGGTACTTCCCCGTTCCGACGATCAGCCGCGAACCGAACTCTCTATCTGCAATCTTGAGGGGATCCGCGCCCGGCAGGTCCTCCAGCGTACGCAACGTCATTCCCATTTCCTTCCCCGTCTCCGGGGTGCAAGTGTACGATCCAGCGCCCGAGTCGGTTCAGCCGCCTCCCACGAACTGGACGATCTCGTAAGCGTCTCCATCTGTGACCGCGACGGCGTCCAGGTCGTCTCGTCGGACGATGTTCCGGTTTCTCTCCACCACCACCATGCGGGGATCGAGATTCAATTCCTCGAGAAGGTCGCGAACCGTACCGCCGCGCTCCCGCTCGATCTCTTTTCCGTTGACGTGGATGCGCATTCCCGTTCCGTCCTTCATTCCGGACCGATTCACGGCCGTGACCAGCCGCCGCACCGCGCCGGCCGGATCGTCGTCGCCCCAGACTGCCCGGATCACGGCCACGCCGGCCGCCCCCGCCTCCATCACGGCCGCGATACGGGTCTCGTCGATCCCTCCGATCGCGATCACGGGAGCCGGCAATCCGGCGCAGGCTCGGATTCGCGAGACTCCCGATCCCGGTTCACCGGGATGACTGGGTGTCGAGAAGATCGTACCCAGCAGCAGGAAGTCTGCTCCGGCGGCGGCGGCCTGACGTGCCTCCGCCTCCGAATGCACCGAGACTCCGATCGCGCACCCCGCATTCAGCATCGTCCGGGCGGTGTCGATCGGCAGCGCTCCCCGGCCGAGCTGGACCGCGTCGACATCGACGAGCATCGCCACATCGGTCCGGCCGTTGATCACGATCCAGCCGCCGGACCGGTCCGCCGCCGGCAGCAACGTGCGGGCCAGATCAAGGCAACGACCGGCCGAGGCGCTCCGTGGCCTCAGGTGAAGGGCCATCGAATCGCCGCCCGCAGCCAGTGCCGCGCTCATTCTCGCCGCGGCGTCTTCTCTCTCGATCTCTTCGTCCGGACAGATGACGTGGAGGGGCGGGACCACCGTCTTGCGGATCAGTTGAATCGTCCACCCTCCTTCACGCCCCGCCCGGCGATCCAGGCGGATGCCGGCATCCGGTCCTTGCCGGCGGGCTTTACTTCTCCGATGCGCAGTCGACCGGCGCCCGTCGCCACCTCGAGGCCGGCGCGCGCGTCGGCCCGCAGGACCGTCCCGGGTGCCACCGATCGTCGTGCATCCAGGCTCTCTTCGACGATCTCGGGACGAAAAAGCTGCACCGGGTGACCGCCGAGTTCCGACCAGGCAGCCGGCCAGGGATCGCAGCCGCGAATCCACCGTTGCAGTTCCCCTGCGTCCAGTGCCCAGTCCACCCGGGCGTCGTCCCGGGAAAGCTTG
>JARRPA010000078.1:0-6543 GCA_037383305.1 Gemmatimonadota bacterium
GCTCGATCATCGCGGACTGGAGAGACTCGGACTGCGCGCGTTCGGAGGCCTCGCGCGGACCGGGGCCGCGCTCTCTCACGGGTCGGGCGACTACGCCATCGCCTTTACGACTCACAGGGCCGACCCTTCGCCGCCGGGAGGGCGGACGATGACGGCTCTGTTCCAGGCCGTTCAGGCGGCGACCGAGGAGGCGATCCTCAACTCCATTCTCAGGGCCACCTCCATCACGGGATTTCGGGGACGGCGATCAGAGGCGATCCCGATCGACCGGTTGCGCCAGATCCTCGGGGACCGCTGACCGCGCCGCGTCGATCAGCTTTCTCGCCCGATCGCGCATCTGATTCACGACCTCGGGGTCCTCCGCGTCCCCGATGTCCGGGACCGGAACCGGCTCCAGGATGCGGACGATGACGTCGGCCCGACCGAAGAACATCGAACCTTTCCGAATCGCGTCCCGGGTGCCCGAGACGGCGATCGGCTGAATGGGGCGCCCGGTCTCCGCCGCCAGCCGGAACGCGCCGCTGCGGAAGGGCAACATCTCACCGGTCTTCGAACGGGTACCCTCGGGAAAGATCATCACGGATGAGCCCCGCTCGATCCACTCCCGCGTCTTCGCGTAGGCCTCCGCCCGGCTCTTCACGGAAGTTCGTTTGACTGCCACGTCGCCCGCCATCCGCATCATCCACCCGAGGAACGGCACACGAAATATCGACTCCTTCGACATCCACTTCATCTCCCACGGAAGAGTTCCGATGATCAGGATGTCGGCCAGCGACTCGTGATTGCTCACGGCGACGAACGGGTGAGCTGCTCGAGCTGGAGGCTCGCCCTCGATCCGGCGCTTCCACCAGGGGTTGAGAGCGATCAGGATCGATGCGCCCAGTCGGAAGGTGCTTCCCGCCCAGTAGCGACGGCGGTCCCACCAGGCGGTCAGCAGGTAGACGAGGAGCACGATCGGAGTCCACAGGGCCGTGAAGAGCAGCCAGATGACCCAGATCAGGATGCTTCCGATTCGTGTTCCAAGTCCGGGTTCCCGCGACTCGTTCACCGGATCAGGCTCTCTCCTCAGGTGCCGACGGACCCAGCCTCAGGACCAGAATTCCGACGACGGCCGACAGGAGCGAGCCGACGATGATCCCGATCTTCGCCTTGTCGAGCACCGCGGAGTCACTGAACGCCAGAGACGCGATGAAGATCGACATGGTGAAGCCGATGCCTGCCAGCAGAGCTCCGCCCCAGATCTGGCTCCAGCGTGCTCCCTCCGGCAACTCGCCCAGCTTGAGCTTGATCGCGAGCCAGGCGAAGGCAGTGATCCCGAGCTGCTTGCCGACGAAGAGGCCGGCCGCGATCCCGAGCGTCAGCGGATGAACGAGCGAGCTCGCCAGCTCGCCGAAGGGGATCTCGACACCGGCATTGGCAAAAGCGAAGATCGGCAGCACGACGAAAGCCGACCACGGGTGGATCGCGTCCTCCAGCCGATAGAGAGGGGCGCTGGACGCGGCGGCATCTTTGGCAATGTCCTCAAGGGCCGCTTCGCGGGCGTCCACTTCTTCCCAGAGTTCGCTGCCGTCCGGAAGAACTTCCTCCATCGAATCAAGGAGGATCTGCATCGAACGAGAAAGATCCTCCGGCTGCGTCCTCCGGTCGGACACTCGGATCGATGCGGGAACGAAGGCTGCCGCCACGACTCCGGCGATCGTGGCGTGGATGCCCGAGAGAAGCACGAAGTACCAGAGGATCACGGCGAGGAATACGTACGGAGCCGGTTTCTGAACACCGGCGAGATTGCAGATCAACAGTCCGCCGACCACCATCGCCGCCCACAGCAGCGCCGTCATGTCGAGGCCGGACGTATAGAAGATGGCGATCACCAGCACCGCCATGATGTCGTCCGCGATCGCGAGGGCCGTAATGAAGGACTTGAGCCACAGAGGTGCGCGGCTTCCCAGAAGTGCGAGCAGCGTTACGGCGAACGCGATGTCCGTGGCCATCGGGATCGCCCAGCCGTCAAGGTACGGACCCCCTCGGTTCAGGGCGACGAAGATCGCGGCCGGAATCACGGCGCCGCCCAGTGCGGCCACCACGGGCAACGCGGCCCGGCGGAAGGAGGCGAGCTCTCCGAACAGGAGCTCACGCTTGATCTCCAGGCCGACGAGAAAGAAGAAGATCGCCATCAGGCCGTCGTTGATCCAGTGCCCGAGCGAGAGCTTCAGCGCCCAGTCGCCGAACACGATCCCGCCGTACGTCTTCCACAATTCCCGGTAGGCGTCGCCCAGCGGAGAGTTCGCCAGAATCAGGGCCAGCGCAGTCGCACTGAGCATGACGATCCCGCCCGAGGTCTCGGCATGCAGGAAGTCCATGAACGCACGGGAAAAGCGTCGTGTCCTGGTTTCGTCTCCCTGGTCGACGGCTGCTGTGGTCATGCGTCCCGTTCCCTCGGCATGGGTCCGTTCATTCCATCAGGACGTGTCCGGACATGGTAGACACGCGTCCGATCGCCGAGCATCTTGACCGACCCCGCAAGGGCACCGCAAGACTCGGGTCCATCCGCACTCGGATCGGACGAGTGAAGTGAGGCTGACCAGCAACCGGGACACGACATTGGAGTCGATCAAGGACGCGCAGGGCAGAATCGTTCCGCTCCGGGCCCAGCCCGACTTCCCCGGGGCCCGGTTTCTTCTGCGCGAAGCGCCCGACGACGAGGCTGTGCCCATGGATGTCCTCTTCGTCGGGGGAGGACCGGCCGGTCTCGCGGGGGCGATCGAGCTCGCCCGGCTCGTCCGCCGGGATTCCGAGTCCGGTGGAGACCTCGGGGACCTGGAGATCGGCGTGCTCGAGAAGGCGCCCAGCCTGGGCGAGCACTCGCTCTCCGGGGCGGTGATCAATCCGTCTCCGTTTCGCGAGCTGTTTCCGGAGCTGGCCCCGGACGCCTTCCCCTTCCGCGGCGCGGTCTCGGGAGAGCGTGTTCTGATGCTGAACCGTAAGGGGCACCGCCGGCTACCCACGCCTCCCCCGATGCGGAATCACGGCAACTACGTGGCATCGCTCTGCGAAGTCGTTTCCTGGCTCGGGGAGAGGGCCGAAGAGATGGGTGTCAACGTATTCACCGGTTTTCCGGCCGACGCGTTGCTGATGGATGGCGAGGCCGTCATCGGCGTGCGCACCACGCCGGCAGGGCTGGATCGCGAGGGGAATCCGGGGTCCGGCTACATGCCGGCGACGGATCTCACCGCGCGCGTCACGGTTCTGAGCGAAGGCTGCCGCGGACCGCTGACCGCGGCGTGGATGCAGGAGCTCGGGATCCGGTCGGAGAATCCCCAGATCTACGCGCTCGGAGTCAAGGAGCTGTGGCAGGTTCCGAAGCCGCTCGGCGAAGTGATTCACACGCTGGGATGGCCTCTGCCCTCCGACGCGTTCGGGGGGACCTGGATCTATCCGATGGGCGAGGACCTCGTTTCGATCGGCCTGGTCGTCGGCCTGGACTACCGGCAGACCGGCCTCGACATCCACGAACTCCTGCAGCGGGTGAAGGGACATCCTCTGTTCCGCGGCATCCTGGAGGGCGGCGAGATGGTGGAATGGGGTGCGAAGACGATTCCCGAGGGAGGCTGGTGGTCGATCCCGGAGCGGCTCTCCGGTGCCGGAGTCCTGATCGCCGGGGACGCGGCGGGGCTCGTGGACGTCCCCTCGCTCAAGGGGGTTCACTATGCCATGTGGTCGGGGATCCATGCGGCGCGGGCCGCGTTCGAGGCCCTGAAGGCCGGAGAAGCCTCGGCGGAGGCGCTGGCCGGGTACGAGGACCGGATACGGAAGAGCGACATGGCCGGAGAGCTGTACCGTCGCCGGAACATGCGCCTCGCCTTCAAGGGAGGGTTCTGGTCGGGTGTCGTGAAGTCGGCGCTCGCCGTAGCGACCGGCGGACGTGTGCCGGGCGGGCGGATCAGAGTCGAGGAAGACGCGGCCGAGCCGCGGGTGGTGGGCGGACCGGACGATCCGGTCCCCAGCGATGGCCGCTATACCTTCAGCAAGGTGGATGCGGTCTTTCGCTCCGGGAACGCGACCCGTGACGATATTCCCTCTCACCTGATCGCTCCCGAGGACGTCCCGCGCGACCTCGCGCGGCTGTACGAGCACATGTGCCCGGCCGGCGTCTACGAGTGGGGGGAAGACGGGCTGGTCGTGAACGCTCCGAACTGCATCGACTGCCGGGCCACGGATGTGCTCGGGCCGCGGTGGACGCCCCGCGAGGGAGGAAGCGGCCCGAGCTACAAACGGATGTAGCGGACACGGCAAGCGGCACGCCCCCTCGCGGGAACGTGCCGCTCATCGCAATCCAGGACCTGCCGACCGGAGCGGGCCCGCGCCCTCACCGACGGCCGGGTCGCACTACCGGGTTCCGAGAATCTCCTTCACCAGACCGTCCATCCGGTACACGCTCTTCAGCGCTTCGAGGATTCCCGCCGAGTGAACGGAGACCGTCCGTCCGTTCTCGGCGGCGAAGAAGAACTCGTTCGGAAGCGACTCGGGATTCCCATCGAACGCGATCCCGACCAGCCTCGCATCGCGGTCGATCACCGGGCTTCCGCTGTTGCCGCCGGTGATGTCGTTGGTGGACACGAAGTTGATCGGAACGCTCATGTCGACTTCGTCCTTCGCGTTCCACCAGCTCTCCGGCAGCGTCCAGGGCATCTCGTTGTTGAACTCGGTCGCCCGCGCGTACAGCCCGTAGATCGAGGTCTGGGCCGGCGCGAACGTCTCGTTGTATCGATACCTCTCTACGAGGCCGTCCGTGATCCGGAGGGTGAAGGTCGCGTCGGGCGGAAGGTCGGTGCCGTATACGGCGAAGAGCGCCTGGGCGAACCGTTCGTTCTGAACTTCCTCGGCGGCGTTGGCCGCGGACCATCCGGGCAGCGCCGCGGACTGCGCGCTGCGCATCTCCGTGACGAGATCGAGAAGCGGATCATTCGCGGCGGCGAGCGCCTCCGGACCGCCGTTCATGATCTCCATGCGGAATGCCGGGTCCGCGATCCGCGAACCGTTGATCAACCGCGTAGCCGCCGCCTCGTAGCTCTCGCCCGGGCGCACGACCTGGTTGATCGCCGCATCCGCGGGCAGCCAGGTCTCTGCGAGCATCAGGCGGCCCGCCAGCATTCCGACGGACTGGTCCATGGGGAAGTTGGAGGCGCTCTCCAGCTGCCCCTTCACCTGCGCGACGGCATCGCCCTGGAACTGAGCGCTTCGCTCGGATTCCGGCTTCGCCATCTCGGTCACGTACTGCTGGAGCGCACCTGCGGTCGCGAGGTGGGCCGACGCGCCGAGGAAGCCCGGGTTGTTCATGTACACGGTGGGCGCCAGCGCCGCCTTCTGCCTCTGGATTCCGGCTAGATTGTCCCACACGTCCCCGTATTCGGCCTGAAGGGCGGGATCGGCGGCCAGGGCGGCCTTGAACTCCTGCTCCCATCGGATCTTCCGGGCGGTCAGATCCGTCGAACGCAGGCCCGCGAGCTCGCCCCGATACAGCTTCTGGGTGTTTTCGTACCCGAAGATCATGTTCTGCATGGCCCGGCCTCTTTCCGGGTCGGTCCGTTGAATCTCGTGCAGAATCTCCAGGCGCTGGTCGAAGAAGGCGAGGATCATCGGGTGCCAGATATCCCGCTCGTACATGTACTGCGACAGCGTGATCTGTCGGGCCGTGGAACCCGGGTTTCCGGTGACGAAGACGAGCTCGCCCTCGGCGGCGCCATCGGGATCCCACTCGAAGTAGTGGGGCGTGCTGGCCGGGGTCGTGCCATCCGCCTCGTAGGCGCGCACGAACGAGATGTCCAGATTGTACCGGGGATACACGAAGTTGTCGGGGTCGCCGCCGAAGAAACCCGTCTGCAGCTCCGGCGCGAAGACCAGCTTCACTGGCTGAAAACGCTTGAATTTGTAGAGCTTGTACTGGCCGCCGTGAAACAGGTTGACCACCTGGCACTCGAGACCCGTGTCGGCCTCGCACTGGTCGGCCAGCTCCTCCGTCAGGGACGCCTGCGCCTCGGAGATCTCTTCGTCGGTCATGCCGACCTGCGCGACACCGTGCACCCGGTCGGTGATGTCGTCGATCTCGATCAGCTGATCGAGAAAGAGATTCGGGCAGACACGCTCCTCGGATCGCGACGTCGCCTTGAAACCGTCGACGAGAAAGTCCTCGCCCTCGCCGCCCACGGCGTCGACACAGCCCCGGGCGCAGTGGTGGTTCGTCATCACCAGCCCGTCAGGCGATACGAAAGAGGCCGAGCAGCCCCCACCGTATCGGACGGAGGAGAGTCGAGCGTGCTCGAGCCAGTCGGCGCTCGGCCGGAAGCCGTAGGTCTCGGCCCAGTAGTCGAGCGGTGGATTCTCGAACGTCCACATGGTGCCCATCTCGGTGCCGTCGAGATCGACTTCTTCGGCGAGCGCATAGGACTCCGCCGAGGGCTTCAGGAGGGATCCCGTCTCCGGGACCACGCCGGGCGCGGGGGGCGCGCTGACGTTGGCGGCCGGAAGGTCGACCTGTGTTTCGGG
>JARRPA010000079.1:0-6535 GCA_037383305.1 Gemmatimonadota bacterium
CCTGCCGCTCGAGGAGGCGCAGAGCCGCACAAGCGACGCTGTGCCCGGTCACGAGCCCGAACACGCGGGCCTCGCGGCCCGCCAGACCCAGAGAATCCGGTACGGGTTGATCCAGGCCGATGTGCATCAGCTCCGAGCGTCGTCCAAGTGCTTCTCCCTCGAGATCGAGGTGCCCGTGGAGAACTCCCAGCTGTGGGTGGCTGACGCCGATTTCCCGGCAGCAGGGAATCACCTCCTCGATCTCGCTGACATTCAGATCGCCGGCCGTTCCGTAGCGGGAGCTGAGCTCGGGTAGAATCGCTCGAAACCAGCGCCGGAGGACATCAGCTTTGCGCGGGTCCGAAGGATCGAAATCGATCCCGGATTTGGCCCCGCCGATCGGGGGGCCCGCGAAAGCGAACTTCAGTTCCATGGCCTTGGCGAGAAATGTCACTTCCTCCCGATCGAGCCCGGCGTGCATCCGTGTTCCACCGCCGGCCGCCCCGCCTTTGAGACTGTTGATCACCAGCCAACCCCGGGCGGATGTCTCGGAGTCGTTCCACTCGAATACGATCTCGGGCGGGGCCCGGAAGAAGCGCTCGTACCTCTCCCACACACTCCCGGTGTGGTTCGGAACGCCGGCGAGTCCGACATCGATTCTGGAAATCTGAGCGTCCTCCCGGTTCAGCTGGTCGGCCTCGTCCAGCTGTTGTTCGATCGATCGATGTCGGGATACCACTGGTCCGGATCGATCACCACCTCGTCCACGACGCCTTCGAAGGGCACGAACGTGGTCACGGAGCGGGTTCCGGCCCAGATGGAGGCCGGCAGCTTCACCTGCTTCGTCCTGCCGTCCGCGGAGGCGACTCGAATCTCGACCGGCATCACGCCCCAGTCCAGATTCTCCACGGTCACATCTACACCGGTGCCCGTAGCCCGTACGTCGGAGACCGCCTGATCCAGCACCGCAGTCTCGTAGAACCATGCTTGCCAGAACCAGTCCAGGTCGGTCCCGGCGGCCTCCTCCGCCATGTCGAAGAAGTCCCACGGCATCGGGTGCTTGAACGCCCAGGTCCGCGCGTAGTCCTTGTAGAAGGCGTCGAACTGCTCGGGGCCCATCATATGACGGAGAGAGTGGAGCAATGTACCCGGCTTGCTGTAGGCCGCGACCGAACGCCCGAACGGATTGTCGGCATAGTCGGTGTGACGCATGATCGGCACCTCGGCCTCGAGCCGGGCCGCCTGCAGATATCCGTTCATTCCCCCCATGCGACTGTTCGAGGACCCGTACCAGTCGTCCATGGCGAGAGCCGTGTTGAAGGTGGTGAATCCCTCGTCCATCCAGGCGTAGGCCATCTCTTTCGTACCGACGATCATCGGCATCCAGAAATGGCTCAGCTCATGAGTGACCACGCCGTTGAGGCCCCTTCCGGAGGCCTGGTGCGTGATGAAGGTGATCATCGGGTATTCCATCCCGTTCACCTGGGGTGGCCCCATGGCGGCGGTCGCCTGCGGGTAGGGATACGGCAGGATGTAGTCTGAGAAGAACTCGATGGCATGCTTGGCGAAGAGCGTGGCCTCCGACCAGTGCGGATTGTCAGGTGTATAGACGTTCTGAATCAGCGCTCGCCGTCCCGGATTTCCGGTCTCCGCACCCGTGACGTGCCACAGGTATCGGTCGGACGTGGCGAATGCGAAGTCCCGCACGCTGTCGGCGGCAAATCTCCAGATCAGCTTGCCGCTCTGGCCGGGCTTCGTGGCGGTTCCGGCCTCGAGGTCCGCTTCGGATACGACCGAAATCACGGTGTCGATCGCGGTCGCCGATTGAAGCGCCCGGACCTGGTGTGGCCTCAGGACCTCCTCCGGGTTCCGGAGCATTCCGGTACCGACCACCACCCACCCTTCCGGGACGGTCACGTCCACTTCAAACCGTCCGTATCCGACGTAGAATTCGCCATTTCCAAGATATGGACTCATGTCCCATCCGAAGACGTCGTCGTACACGGAAACCTGGGGATACCACTGCGCAATGTTGAACACCGAGTTGTCCAGGTGGCCGTTCCGGAAGCCCCCGCCGCCCGACACGGTGAATGCCCAGTCCACCTCGAGCTCGGCCGAGCCCCCCGTGGGGATCGGAGCGGCGAGCTGAATGACGGCTACGGTTCCGTTGATCCGATATCCGGGCCCCTCCGGGCGCACCACCCTCCCGTTCTCGAATCGTGGGGCGTCCAGTTCTTCCAACTCCACGCCGTTCAGCGCGATCCGACCCAGATCGATCCCGCCCGTCAGAGTTACGGAGCGGTTCCGGGCGACGCCTTCAGAGAACACGTTCTGGTAGAACCGGACCACGAGAGTATTGAGCTCATCGGGACTTCGGTTGTGATACGTGATCGACTCGCTGCCGGTCAGCCGGGCCGTCTCCGGCTCGATCTCGACGGCGATCCGGTAGTCCGCAGCCTGCTGCCAGTAATTCTCGCCGGGTCGTCCATCTGGAGACCGGGTTCCGGCCGCCAGGGCATTCTGGTAGCGCGAAGGCGGAACGACGGGTGGAAACACCGGCGCCGTCGCCACGAGGCTTTCTGCGGACTCCGCCGCTGCCACCGGCTCCGCCTGCTGCGCCTGGAGCCCCGGCCCTATGGTTGCCGATGCAACGACCATGGCGACCGGAAGTGCCGTCCGAGCTCCGAGTCTCGCCCTCCCCCTACCCATCCTCCCTGTCCCTGGCATCGAAATCTCCTCCCTGAAGGGTGCTGCGCCTTGAATCTCCGGTACCCGGCCTCACCGGGCTCCACGTCAAGAAAACGGGCGTTCGGAAGCTACCTTCCGACTCGCGGTCGCGCCAAACTTACCGATCTCATTTCTCCCAGTCCGTCCAGTCCAGCAGCGGCAGGAGCCGGTGTCGGCCCTCTTGTCGCCAGTCGGGCGGCGGCCACGCCATGGCGCCGACCGAGCAGACGCGGCTCACGCCGAGGCGTGTCGCCAGCTCCGCCAGCTCTCCGACGCCCTCCCGTCCGGCGACGCCGATCGCCTGGACTCGACCCGCCAGCGGCTGCAGAAGTGTTTCGAGATGTTCGATACCGGGTGTGCCATACAGCCAGATCGTACGCGGAAGGGTCTCCGCGGTCAGGCCGGGGCGACGGTGGCAGAGAAGAGTCCAGGCAAGGTCCGGCGGTCCGAGCACCAGGGTGCTTCCGTCGTCCATGCCTTCAAATTCGCAGGCGGCCCGCGCACGCCGCACCGCCACCGCCTCTGCGTCGCTCATCGGTTGCGCTCCGAGCCGCTCAGACTCGACGGCCAGTGCGTCTGCGATACGGTGAGCCAGCTCCATGGGATTCGAGCTTGCGGCGAGAACCAGGCGCGGCGAAACACATCCTCTCTGATCGTACGCGAGGGCGTCGGAGGCGAGCCGCACCGGATCCTCTTCCGCGGCGTCAGGCAGGAATACCGCAATTCCGATCCTCGGTCCGTACACGATCAGTTCGGTATTCGATGGAATCCTGCTTCTGAGCGCACTGACGGCCGCATCACCGCCGTAGATGACCGCTTTACGTGACTCCTTGGACCATACGCTCAAGGCGTGGGACTCCATGTTTCCGGGCCACCACGTCACGGCCAGCGAGCTGCCGAGAAGCGGGTCTTCTTCGGCCAGGGCCCGTGCGAAAAGGGGAAGGAGCCAGGGTTCGTCCGATCCGCTCTTCGCGAGGACCCCGGAGCGCGCCAGCAGCGCGAGAATCGCGGCGCTGACGGAGACACCCGGAACGTTGCCGGCGTGAACCTGGAGCAGGAGAGGCGGACCGGCCGCTCGCCGACGCCGGCCCGGCCGGCCGGAATCGTCCACGAAGTGTTCGAGGTACTTCGAATCGCCCAGCTCCGAGTTCACGAGGGCGAGGAGAGCGTCCTCGGTCCACTCGCGCGCCATTCCCCGCAAGGACTCGCGAGCCCCCTCTCGCGACCAGCCGAGACCGGTCCGGAGATGAAGCTCGGCCTCCATGCCCAGGGAGTCTTCGATGTCCACGAGCCTCATCGCGGCACGAGAGACCGCGCGGATGACACCGCCTATGGACCGCTCGGTTCGAGCCCGTAACGCGGCTGCACGCACGGCGGCCGCGATCGCAGCGGCCTCCCGTTCCGACAATCGAGGTACCGGTGGCCCGGTCGGACCCCCGGGCCTTTCCGTCTGGAGATTCCCTTCGCGATCATAACCGGGCAGATGCCAGGCAGGCGTTGCGAACACGCCGCCGGCCGTCTGGCTGTCCGCCTGGCTCTCGCTCACTCTCTTTCCCTCGCGCGGAGGAGTTCCGCGGTCGCCAGCGAGCAGCCCCGAGGGGGGGACCCGGGTGTCCTGCCGAGCAGTCGGATGCCGCCGGGCTCGTCTACGCCGCGGTCCTCCGTGAGCACTCCGATCGCGGACCCCGCGTTCGCCAGATCATAGTGGCAGAGGATACCCTCCGAGCCGGCCGGTCTCGGCTCCAGGTTCACCGGATCGAGGACCCGAGTCCGCAGCCACGGCGGTCCGACGAGCTTCGGGAGCCCGGTGCCCCAACCGTAGCGCTGAGACAGCAGCTCCGTCATCCCGAACTCGTTGACCAGCCGCGAAGGTTCGATCCCGAGCCGCGGCAGCAGCTCTCTCATCGTGTCATCACGGTCGAGTCCATCGCGCCCCTTCACGCCTCCCGTGTCCATCAATATCGAACCCGGAGGCAATTGCCAGCTCCGATCAGCTCTCGCGATCCTGTCCCGAAATGCGTCGAAGGAGAGGGTCGTCCCCAGCAGAATGACGGGTGTTCCTGCCAGGTCGGGTGCCTCGTTCCGGCCTGCGACAGCGTCGCAGAGGCTGAACAGGGCTGACCAGTCGATTCCTCGTGCGGAGGCGACCGACCGCGAACCGGGCCGACCGAAGGTGTCGATGAGGTCGTCCAGCATCCAGGCCAGAGAGGAGCCATCGTCCGGGTCGAAACGAGGGACGAGGCTGACGAGCAGGGGAACACCGGCAGTCGACGTTTCGTGCCGTGAGTCCTCGTAGCCTTCGCCCCGCGGACGGAGTACGAGCTGCCGAAAAGCGCCGCGCAGCGACGCCCGGTACAGAGCCGGTTCCGGTACGATGTGGATGCCGCGCGCCGCCGATCCACCGGTGGTCCCGCTCGTCCGGAAGCGCAGTTCCCTGCCTGTGGAATTCGTGCGAAACTCGACGTGCCGAAACGCCTCCGCGGGTACCGGTGGAATCCGGCGCCAGTCAGCCACCGTCTCGGGCGACGCACCGCGGGCGGCGCAATAGCTGCGATAGGGTGAACAAGCCGCGAACTGGAGCGCGAAGATCTCGAGGGCGAGGGCCTCGAACTTCTCGTCGGACCAGCATTCTCCCCGCCAGGACTCGAATTCGCTCAGAAGCCTCTCGGAAAGCTGCTCGAGAGCCGACGACTCGGGGGAACGCCTGGAACGCTGTTTCATGGCCGGAATCTGGGGTGACCGCGTGACGTGCGATAGCCGCCCGCCGGGCCGTCCACGTCAGGGGATGGTCAGAAGCCCCTCTTGCCGGGTGCCTTTACGTATCCACTTTACGCTGATCCCGTCATCGCGCCCTTCATGGATCGCGCGTCGGAAGTCGTCGATGGACGATACGGAGCGCCCGTTCACCTCCACTACCACATCACCTCCGCGGATACCCAACCTGCCGGCCGGCGTGTCCGGGATCACCCGCAGGACGAGCAGACCTTCGGCCCGTCCACCGAAGTACTCGGCCAACTCCGGGGTCATCGCCCGCAGCTCCGCGCCCGCGACTCTGCCGTGGCCGCCGTCCGGAGGCACCGTCCATACGGCACCGCGGTGCATCCGCGCCAGGCTGTCCAGTTGAACCCTGGCCACCCGCAGAGTACGGTCGCGCACGGCTTCGAGTCGCCGGGCCAGACCCCGCCCCTGTACGACCCAGGCGGCGCGCGGCTCGCCGTCGGGCGAGGGGTCAAGTGATCGTACCCGAATGGAATCCTCGTCCGCGATTTCCACGCTCAGTCCGCCTGCGTCATCCGGCTCGATGAGGACGAAGGCCTGCCCCTCTTCCCCTGCGTCGAGCGAATCCAGCCGGATCTCCAGCTCCTCGTGCGCTTCCGGGGCCGGAAAACGGAAGACCTTCACGTGTTCCACCCCTCCGTCCGGGGCCGGACTCTTCCATTCGAATCGCATCGTCCGGGACGGCGCACGAACCTCCGGAACCACGTTCACGTCACGACGACCCTCCCGACCGGCAAGAGAGAGGCGGACCGGCTCGCCCGCCTCCAGCGACCGCAGCCTGCTTCTGCCTTCGGCACTCGAAAGGGAGATTCCGTCGAGCGCAACCAGGGTGTCGCGGGCCCGGACACCCGCCCGGTCGGCCGGCCCATCTTCGACGACCGAGACCACCACAGGAGATCGATCGCACTCGGCTGCCGGATCGGCGGGCGGGCAGAGGGAATCGAGGAACAGTCCGAGCCGGGCGCGGCCGGACCCGTCGCCGGCGACGGTCGCACTTGAAACCGGAGCCGTTGCGGGCTCTCGAGATTCCTGGGCGGCGAGTCCCGGCAGC
>JARRPA010000080.1:0-8841 GCA_037383305.1 Gemmatimonadota bacterium
CTCCAACGCCAGCTTCCTCGCGCTCGACGATGGCCCGAAGAGTTGCTGCCGGTCGCGGGATCCGAAAGCGAAGCAGATTCGGAGATCCCGGATTCGAAACCTCCCCTTCGAGTGGCGGTCGCGCCGGCGCGGGAGTGGCTCTCGCTGCTGGAAGGGTGCATCTCGGAAGCCGGGACCGAGGGAGGCGGGATTCGGGTCATCTGCGCCGATTCCGAAGATGCTGAGGAAGTCGCCGCTGCCCTGTCAGTGGGAGGACGCCTGATCGAACGTGAGGGTGCCGAGATCCGGCTGGGGCCCGGCGGCCCGGCGGTCGCCGCCGGTACGGGCATCTGGTTCGGAGTCCCCACCGATCTGACGGAATTCGAGCAGGGGTTCGCCGGCGCCGGAGAGCGGTTCGTGATCGTCGATCCGGTGCGCCTCAACCATGTCGAGACGCTCGCCCGGAGGGCGGGGATGACCACCATGCCCGCACCGGGCGCCCCGTTGACGGACCCTCTGGACGCCGTCGTCCACTACCGGCGCCGGCTCGAGGAGGCCGTCCGTTCGGCCGACTACGTTCCCGAGCTCCTGGTGCTCGAGCCCCTCATCGCTCGGTACGGAGCGGCGCGGGTCGCCGCCGGGCTCTCCGCTCTCCATCGCCGAAGCGACAACGACCGCGGCGCGGTCGTTTCCGGGCCGGACATCGAGGCCGCATCTCTGACCGGCACTCCGGCGGCTTCCGGCGCGGTTCGGGACCGAGACTCGTCGAGCCACCTTCGGGCGCGCGCGGCCGCCGGGGCGTCCGGCGAGCGACGCGCGGGAGCGACGCCGCGAGGCGCCCGATCGGCCTGGACGAAACTCTACTTCGGCATCGGTCGAAAGGACGATATCAAGCCGGGCGACCTGGTGGGCGCCATCACCGGTGAGGCGGGCATCGTGGGAGGTCAGATCGGGAAGATCGACATTCGCGGCGGGTTCTCGCTGGTGGAGGTGGACTCTCAGGTCGTGGATGATGTCCTTCGCCGACTGCAGGGGGTCACGATTCGCGGTCGGGACGTACCGGTGAGGCCCGACCGGGAGCGCTGAGAACTCCGCAGACGGGAGAGAATTCCTCAGCTCCGTGAGTCGATTCGCGCGCCGCTTCGTCTGGGTGATCGGGTTCGCCGCCGTGCTGGTGGTGCTGGGCACGGCCGCGTTCCATTTCATAGCCGGCTGGAGCTTCCGCGAGTCGCTCTGGATGACCATCATCACGGTCACCGCCGTCGGTTACGAGGAAGTCCGTCCGATGACCTCGGCCGCCGAAGCGATCGCGGCGGTTCTTCTGGTCGGCGGCATCACGATGATGGGCCTCTGGTTCGCGCTCCTCACGGCGGCCATCGTGGAGATGGACCTCGCGCAGGTGTTCAGAATCCGGCGAACGATGAACAGAATCGAACAACTCAAGGACCACGTGGTCGTCTGCGGCGCAGGACGGACAGGCCGGCAGGTCATCCGTGAGCTGATCGAGTCGGAAACACCCTACCTGGTGCTCGAGCGCTCGGCCGAGCGTGCGGAAGCGCTTCGCAAGGAATTCCCGGATGCGCTGGTGCTGGAAGCCGACGCGACCAAGGATGAGTCTCTGGTCTCCGGTCGGATCGGAACGGCCCGCGGACTGGTCGCCTGCCTCAGCCAGGACACCGACAACCTCTTCGTCTGCCTCAGCGCGAGGGATCTGCAGCCGAATCTCACGATCGTCGCGCGGGCCTACGATGAGCAGACGATGCAGAAGCTCTACGTGGCCGGGGCCGATCACGTCGTCAGCCCGAATCTCACGGGTGGGATCCGCATGGCCGCGATGATGCTGCGGCCGGAAGTGGTCAGCTTTCTGGACGTGGCGACCCGGGGGGACGGCCTGACCCTTCGCCTGGAGGAGGTCCGGATCGAGGCGGGATCACCCCTTGCAGGTCAGACTCTCGCGGAGGCCCGAATTCCGCGGAAGACGGGGCTGATCGTCATAGCCATGCGTCACCTGGACCCTCGTGGTCGCGAAGGCCCCTGGTCCTACAACCCCGGACCGCAGGAAGAAATCCGGATCGGTGACGTCCTGATCGTGATGGGGAATGCGGACCAGATCTCGCGCCTGCACCACGAAGCTCGAGCCTGAGGCGGATCAGGACTCATCGTCGTCCGACATTCGGCGCTTGAGCTCCTCCAGCTGAAGCTCCGCCAGCTTCTCGGGATCGGGCTCGAACTCAGGGTCGAGACCCTCGAGGGCATCCTCTACATCGAGATTCGCCGACGCCTGCAGCTCTTCGACTTCGATCTCACGGGCCATGCGTTCGACTTCGTCCCGGGGAGAAGCGGCTCCACCACGCAGATTCTCCGTAGTCTTCGCGCGCCGGGCCTGTGCGACGAGCGCCTCCCGCCGGTTCATCGCAGACTTGAACTGGGACGTCATCTCGCTCACGGCGCGCCGCTGCAGTGCCAGTTCGGCCCGGGCGGCGTCCTGCTTCTGGGAATAGACGTTCGCTCTTTCCCTGTGCTTCGCCTCGAACCGGGCCGCCACCTCGACCGTCTCCACGTCACCGATCGCCGCGGCCTGTCCGCCTCTTCGCGCGGCGTCCTCGGCTCTCTCCCGCTCCTTCTCCGCCAGCCGGCCGAGAGCTACGATCTGCTTTTCGAGACCCGGCAGCGAGGCCTTGGCATCGATCAGTTCCTCACGCATGCCCGCGAGCAGGCGGGTAATATCCTCTCCCGGATCGGAGCCGGTCCGGTCCTCGAGCGCCGACAGGAGTCCCTCGAGCTTTGCCTTGAGTTTTCCAAACATGCGGCATAGTACACGGATCTCGACGGGTCCGTCCACCGCGATCCGATTCGAACGGACGAACGAAGCCGGCGTGGTCCGGATCGGAACGGTCGGTGTATGATCGTACGAAAGACCGATGGGCCGTGACTTCCGACAGGGAAGAAGATCCAGTATGCCGTCCCGGACCGAAGTGTTTCTCGTCGAAGGAATGCACTGCGGCGCGTGCAGCGCGGCCGTGGAGCGGAGTTTGAATCGGATCGAAGGCGTGGAGGCTTCGGTGAGTCTTCCCGCCGAGAGCGCGACCGTCCGGATCTACGACGAAGGCGTGAACTTCGAACAGCTCGCGGGAGAAGTCGAGGCGGCGGGCTTCAGACTCGTCCGGCGGGATTCGGCCGGGGACCGGGCGGAGCGGGAGCGCGAGCGACTTCAGCGGGAAGCCGGCAGGGTACGGGCCGCGAAACAGAAGATGATCGTGGCCTGGTCGTTGACGATCCCGATCATGCTGTGGATGATCCCCGAAATGGGATTCGGGGTCCTCTGGCCGACACCCTTGCTGTTCGAGCTCGGCCTTCTTCTTCTCGCGTTACCCGTGGTCGCCGGCCCGGGAGGAGACACCCTTCGAAGCGGCGTTGCCGCGCTCTCACGACGCAGCCCGAACATGGACAGCCTCATCGCACTGGGCAGTGGCGCCGCCGTGATCACCGGGCTCTTCGCTGTCGCGCATCGTTTCGGATTCGGTCCGCAGATCATGAATTACGCGGGCGTAGGCGCCATGATCATGGCGATTCACCTGACCGGTCGATTCGTCGAGACGAAGGCGCGCGGACGGACATCTGCCGCGATTCAGAAGCTCCTCGCACTCGAGCCGCGCACCGCGAGAGTCGAGCGGGATGGCGTCGAGCTCGAACTCCCGATTGCCGAGGTCCGCGTGGGAGACGTGATGGTCGTGCGGCCGGGTGAGAAGATTCCCACCGACGGAGTCGTCGTGGAAGGCGCGAGCGCCGTGGACGAGTCGCTCGCCACCGGCGAATCGATACCCGTCGACAAGGAGCCCGGGGACCCCGTGATCGGCGCGACCATCAATCGACAGGGCTCGCTTCGGGTGAGGGCGACGGGGATCGGCGAAGACACCTTCCTCGCGGGCGTGGTCCGCATGGTCGAGCAGGCGCAGGGAAGCAAAGTCCCGATTCAGGAGTTCGCGGACAGGGTGACGGCGGTGTTCGTTCCCGTCGTGCTGACTATCGCGACCCTGACGCTCCTGGCATGGCTCGGTTTCCCCGACGCCTTCCGCTCCGTCGCCGAGCGCGCGGCCGCTTTTCTTCCGTGGGTGCACCCCGATCTGGGCCGCGTGTCACTGGCCGTGTTCGCCGGCCTGGCCGTGCTCGTCATCGCATGCCCCTGCGCTCTGGGCCTCGCAACGCCCACCGCCCTGATGGTCGGTACGGGAATGGGGGCCGAGAACGGTGTGCTGATCCGAGACGGAGCTGCGATCCAGGTGCTGGAGAGCGCGGACGTGATCGTGTTCGACAAGACGGGAACGGTGACCCGGGGCACCCCGGAGCTCACGGCGGTGCGACCGGCACCCGGAGTCGAAGAGTCCGAACTCCTGGGACTGGCGGCCACGCTGGAGGATCGCTCCGAGCATCCGCTCGGGGCGGCGATCGTCGCAGCGGCGAGAGATCGGCGAATCGACCTTCCCGCTGCCACTTCCTTCGAGGCCGTGCCCGGGATGGGGGTCGTGGGCGAGGCCGCCGGTCGGAAGATCCAGGTCGGCAGCCGGCGGTTACTGGCCCGCAACGCGATCGCGACGGATGATCTCGCGGACGAGGCCGAGCGCCTGGAGGACTCGGGGCAGACGGTCATGTTCGTCGCCATCGACGGAAGGCCGGCCGGACTGATCGCCGTGGCCGACCAGGTCAAGCCGGACAGCCGGGAAGCGATCGACCTCCTTCACGGCATGGGCCTCGAAACAGTGCTGTTGACGGGCGACAACGCCCGCACCGCGGCCGCGGTCGGCACCGCGGTCGGCATTCAGGATGTGCGGGCCGGGCTGCTGCCGGGCGACAAGGTGGAAGCGATCCGCGAAATCCAGGACTCCGGCCGCACCGTGGCGATGGTGGGAGATGGGATCAACGATGCGCCCTCGCTGATAAGGGCGGACGTGGGGATCGCGATAGGCACCGGTACGGACATCGCGATCGAGTCGGCGGACATGATCGTCGTCCAGGGAAACCTGATGGGCGTGGTCAAGGCAGTGCGGCTCTCTCGCGCCACCTTCCGGAAGATCCGGCAGAATCTCGTCTGGGCCTATTTCTACAATACGATCGCCCTCCCGATCGCGGTCCTCGGTCTCCTGCACCCGATTCTGGCCGAGGCCGCGATGGCCGGCAGCTCCGTCACCGTCGTCGCCAACGCGAATTCACTCAGGAAAGCCCGACTCGAAGGCTGACCGAGGACGAGCGGTTCATTCCTCCGACCCGGTCACCTGGCGGGCCCGGGCCGTCTCATTGTCGATCAGCGTGCTGTGCAACTGATACTCGGTCAATCCGCTCGCCCGTTCCGAGTCGAGAGACTCGAGGAAGCGCCTGTAGGCATCCGCCTCGGCCGCGTCATCCCCTTCCGCCCGCGCTACCTGAGCGGCCAGCGCCAGTCCGAGCAGGTGATCCGGGCGCACGGCGAGAATCGCCTCGGCTTCGGCGCGGGCCGCCTCCACGTTCTCCTGAAGCAGCTGCAGAAGACCGATGTGGAACTGGGCGTCGAGGTCCCTCTCGGCGGGCGGAACCTGCCCATATGCCTGTACCGCCATGTTCGCGAAGAATTTCGCGCGCTCCGTATCCCCGCCGTCCTCTTCCCGCATCGCGCGCTCGAACAGGCGATCCGCGGCCTGGCGCGGCGTCATCTGCGACAGATCCGCCATCCCGCCCGAAGGTGCACCCGATCCCCCGGCGGCACCGCCCATCGCCTGCCCCTGCTCCGCCTCCGGAAGTCCACCGGTCATTCCCATGTCTCCGATCCGGGGTGCCGCCTGACCGCGGATGAAAAATGCGATCGCCACGGCGAAGGCGACGAGCGCGAGGGCCGAGAGCACCCACGGGAGGGCGGCCGTTCTGGGTTTCTCCGGCTTGAATCCGGTGGGAGTGCCGCACCCGGGACAGAAGAGGGCGTCGGCCTCGAGCGCCGAGCCGCACTTTCTGCAGCGCGGTCCCTTATCGGAGATCTTCGCGCCGCAATCGGAGCAGAACTTCCCGGTCTGTTCACTGCCACACTTCGGACAACGCATGTCTCCTCCGCTCGTACGCTCGTATCCGTTTCGGTTCAGGCCCCGAACTTCGCCAGTCGGCCGGCCCGCGCGGCGAGTAGCGGCATGAGCTCGCAGCCGCGGATCGTCCCGATCGTCCCGGTCCGGCACGCCGATTCTCCGAATTTCAACCTGCCCTTGCCACCCCTGCCGGGCCCTCCGGAGAGAAGGAACGGGACCGGATGCCAGGAGTGCGATCGCATCGTCGCCGGTGTCGAATGATCACCGGTCACGAGCACGGTCTCCGGGCCGGCCTGCAGCAGGGCTGGAAGTACCGCATCGACCGCTTCGATCGTAGCCACCTTCCGGTCGAAGTCGCCGTCCTCCCCGGCCTTGTCGGTTCCCTTCACGTGGAGAAAGAAGAAGTCATAGGCGTCGCGGGCTGCCTCCAGCCGAGACATCGTCCTCCACGGCGACCGCGTCCATCCCGACCAGGCGGGCGACGCCCCGGTACATCGGATACGCGGCGATGGCGAGAGAGCGCCAGCCGAAGACCTCCGGAAACAGGGGCCAGTCGGGCAACTGCGCGAATCCCCGCAGGAGTCCCATGTTCGCCCGATCCCGGCCGCGAAGGACCCCGGGAACCTGTTCCAGCCAGGACCGGACCAGCGTCGCGGCCGGCTCGGCCGTCGGGGTTCGAGCCACGAGGTCGAGGGGTGCCCGCCCCTCTTTCCCGGGGTCGGTGTCGTCGATCTCCGACGTGGAAGGCTGGTCGGGGCGCGCGACGAGAAGGAAGCGATGTTCCTTCACAGGCCGAACGATCACCTGGCCACCGGGCACTTCAATTCCGTCGAGGGCCTCGATGACGGGAATCGCATCCTCCGAAGAGATCCGGCCCGCCCGTCGATCGGTCACGCGTCCCGCATCATCCACCGTGCAGAGGTTGCCCCGAACGGCGACGTCTCCGGGTCGGAGGTCGAACCCGACGCCGAGGGCTTCCAGCACGCCCCGGCCGATTCTGTACCGGAGCGGATCGTAGCCGAAAAGAGACAGATGACCGGGGCCACTGCCGGGGGTTACTCCGGAAGCGACCGGCACGTGCAGCCCGAGGTCACCCGGACCCGCGAGTTCGTCGAAGTTCGGCGTCTTCGCGGCTTCGAGCTCGGTCGGACCGCCTGCCTCACGCGGCAGACCGCCCAACCCGTCGAGCACGAGCAGCATCGCCTTCGACTCGCTCGTCTGCGCCAGCTGCCGAATTTCCTGGAGATCCAAGATTCACTCCCCTGTTGTCACGTCGGGACCGGGCTGAGGGCACAAGCCCCCGGCACGACGGAGCCGGCGGCTTCGGCGGGCGAACATACCGCTGAGGAGGATCGGATGCGAGATCGAAGGGCACGGACGAATCACAGGACCCGGTCGCCCGAACCATGGTGGCCGCAGGGCGCCGGGGCACGTATGTTCCCGGCCGGTTTCGGCCCGGGCAGAGGTGGATTCCGCACCGGATGAATGCCCGGCGCCGGGGGTTGAAGGGCAAGGCGGGTGACTCGCATCCGGGTCCATCCCGATTCGAGGAGGAATTCCGATGACAGCCGGTTACGTTCGCACTGCGCTCCGTTCGTCGCTCCTGGTCGCTCCGATCCTGGTCGGGGCCTGCTCGAGCGGCGCCCAGTCGACGGGAATTGCGCGAGGCCCATCGGACTCCGCGATCGAGGCACGCATCGCCGCGCCACCCGATTCCGTCATCCAGACGGCGTGGGAGACGTTGCGAGCCGACGGAATCACACCCCGATCGTTCCAGAGAACCGCGGACGACACGGCGAACGTCGCGACGATGGAGAGCGAGTGGATATATGTCCCGAACGTGTATCCCTCGGCCCCTCTGGGTTCACTCCGCGAGCCCGAGAAGTTCATCAAGATGCTGTTCTGGGCCCAGCCGTTCCGAGGCGGCACGGTCCTGTACATAGAGCCCCTCTACGATCCGACCACGATGCCTTCGGAACCCACGAACTGGGCGCGCGTGCGCCCTACATGAGCCCCGCCGTCGAGCTGAAGGACTTCTCGAAACGGTTTGGCTGGAACCGAGTTCTGCGCGGTATTGATCTCCGCGTCGAACGAGGCACGACGCTGGCGCTGGTCGGTCCCAACGGGGCCGGGAAAACCACGCTTCTGAAGTGTCTCGTGACGCTGCTGCATCCGTCGGGCGGCGGCGGCACCGTATGCGGGCACGACATCCGGGAAGAAACCGATGAGATCCGGAAGAGAGTCGGTCTCGTAACGGTCCGTGGCTACATCTACGACGATCTCTCGGCCGAAGAGAATCTCCGATTCAGCGCTCGGATGTGCGGCCTCGATCTCTCGGCCGAGGACATCGCGTCGCTGGACGCCCGCACGGAGGGGTGGATCGCGGGGCTCCAGCTCGCGGCCCTCTCGATGCGGGGGCGTGACGACGCGCCGGCCTTCGTCCGCGCGTTCGCGGGCGATCATCGCCCAGTTCTTCTCCCACTCGCTGGGGACTCCGATCGTGTCTTCGGATTGCTGATCGTGCTCGGTCATGTCGCGCCTCCCGCGGCGCGAGTCTACGCGCCGCATGCGCCATTCTCCGACCCCTGCCAGGCACTTGCGGGTCCCGCTTCCTGCGTCGGGTGGATCGCTCCTCCGAGCGTCGGCCGCTCACGCCGAGCGGGCTCCTCGTGGAGCAGTGTCCACGAGAGGACTAGTCCATTCGTGTGAAGACGAATGACGCGCAAGAAACGACTCGCCGAATGCCGATGCAGATGATGTGGATCACCAGGATTGCGATCGGCAGTATGAAGCTGAAGAGGCAACCGATGATCCCACC
>JARRPA010000081.1:0-6451 GCA_037383305.1 Gemmatimonadota bacterium
CAGACTGATCATCTACGCCCCGCACATTACCGAAGTTTCAAGGACCTGGGGGACCGATATCGAACGGATCGGCTACCATATCGTCGATTACTTCCTCGAGCAGCCCGACCGGTTCAGCGACATCCCCCGTGGTGTCCTGGCTCATTCCACCCATGTTCGCGGCACCGGAGTCATGGACAACGGCATCGAACGGCCGCGGATCGAGGTCATCATCGCTTCCCGGATCCCCAAAGAGGTGTGCGAAAAAATCAATCTCGGTTACATGAATCCAGACAACATCGATCCCGATGATTATAGAAACCGAGAGGCTGAAGGAATTCTGTTCGTTGAGAAAGCCGGCGAAATTCTGCATCGCGTCGCAAAGCCGGCCTGAGTCCTGAGGAATCACCATGAAATCATTTTTATCCGAAGATTTTTTGCTCGAAAACAAAAGCGCCCAGAGGCTCTATTTCGATTATGCGGCAGCGATGCCCATTTTCGACTACCACTGTCACCTGCCGGTTGCCCAGATTGGTAATGATACAAAATTTGACAACCTGACCCGTATCTGGCTCAATGGTGATCACTACAAATGGCGGGCGATGCGGGCAAATGGTGTCGACGAAGACCATATTACCGGCGCGGCCTCGGTCTCAAGGCCGAGGTGAAGCCGGTCTTGAAGCGCGAATACGGTAGCGCCGTCATCGAGTCGATGAAGGCCTCCGACTACCGTCTGCGGGTCGGGCGGATCACCTTCCGGCTCGCCCGCAGTCTCGGTTTCTGCTACGGCGTCGACCGCGCCGTGGAATACGCCTATGAGACCTGCCGGAAGTTTCCCGACCGGCGGATCTTCCTGGTGGGCGAGATCATCCACAATCCGCTCGTGAACAGCCAGCTGGAATCAATGGGAGTCACCTTCCTCTATCCCGACGCGGACGGTGAATTCGACTTCGCTACCGTGGAATCTTCGGATGTAGTGATCCTCCCTGCGTTCGGCGTCTCCATCGACGCGTTTCAGCGGCTGCGGGATCTGGATTGCGTACTGGTCGACACGACGTGCGGATCCGTCCTCCACGTCTGGAAGCGGGTGGAGAGCTATGCGCGCGACGGATTCACCTCCCTGGTGCATGGGAAGTACCGGCACGAAGAGACGCGAGCGACCAGCTCCCAGGCCCTCCGCTACGACGGAGGCAGCTTCCTGATCGTGCGGGACATGGACGAAGCGATGCTCGTATGTGACTACATTCGGGGGAGCCGGGACGCCGAGGAGATCCTGGAGGTCTTTCGCGGCAAGACCTCCGAGGGCTTCGACCCGGAGGTCCACCTGCAGCGGATCGGCGTGGCGAATCAGACGACCATGCTCGCCACAGAGTCGCTGGAGATCGCCCGCGTGGTCGGTGAGGCGATACGGGACCGTTGGGGCGAGGACGAGTTTCCGGACCGCTTCCGCAGTTTCGACACGATCTGCTCTGCCACGCAGGACCGGCAGGACGCCGTCCTGGAGCTTATGGAGGACCGACCGGACCTGATGGTCGTCGTGGGAGGCTACAACTCATCGAACACGACCAATCTGGCGCGGATCTGTGCGAAGCACGTCACCACGTACCACATCGAGACCGATCGCAGCATCGATCCGGATCGTGGAGTCATTTCGCACCGCCAGATCGATACCGGGGTCGTGCTGGAGGAGACGGACTGGCTGCCGGGAGACGGCGATCTGGAGATCGGGCTTACGGCGGGCGCCTCCACGCCGGACAGCCTGATCGGACGGACGGTGAGATCCATTCTCGAAACCCTCGGAGAAGACCCCGAGCAGGCGATCGCCTCGTCTGTCGCAGCCTCCCCCTGACTCTGACGGACAGGCCGGACCGTACGCAGGAAGAAATGCCCGGGCGAGAGGACTCGCCCGGTCACCGGTTTTCGAGTCTCCTGCGGGCTTCGGACACCTGATCCCGGACCGCCTCCCGGGAAGACCCGCCGACGGCACCCCGGCGCTGAAGCGCCGCCTCCCGGTCGAACCGACTCTGCCACGCGTCCGCCAGCCGAGGCTCGAGCTCGCGTACCTGATCCGCCCCGAGTCGCTCGAGAGGGATTCCCAGTTCTTCGGCCCGTGCCACGAGCCGGCCGACGATTTCGTGGGTCTCTCGAAAGGGTGTACCGGTCCGGGCCAGGCTCTCGGCGAGATCGGATGCGAGCACCGAAGCGTCGATCGCGGCGAGGGCTCGATCGGGGTCGAGGCGCATCGAGGCCACAGTGCCAGCCAGCACTTCCAGGACACCGGTCAACCGGTCGAACGCAGCGAACAATGCCCGTTTGTCCTCCTGCAGATCTTTCTGGTATCCGGACGGAAGCCCTTTCAGGGTGGCCAACAGACCGGTTAGAAGCCCGAGCGTGGAGCCGCCCGCGGCGCGCGCCAGCTCGGCTCCGTCCGGATTCCTCTTCTGCGGCATCAGGCTCGACCCGGTCGTCCACTCGTCCGCGAAGCGAAGCAGCCCGAATTCCGCCGATGAGTAGAACACCAGATCCTCTGCAAGCCGTGACAGATCGATGGCGAGCATCGTCCACGCCCACAGCATCTCGGCCGCCCAGTCACGACTTCCGACAGAGTCGAGAGCGTTCGCGCCCGCGGACCGAAACTCGAGCCGGGCAGCCAGGCGGCGGCGGTCGACTTCGATACCCGTGCCTGCGCCCGCCGCGGCGCCGAGCGGCAGTTCGCTTGCTCGCTCGACGGCATCCGCCAGCCGGCTTCGCCCCCGCTCGAGCGCCCAGAAGTGCGACAGCAGCCAGTTCGCCGCCCGCGTGGGTTGTGCCGGCTGCATGTGAGAATAGAGCGGGAAAGGGATTTCGCCCTGGTCTTCCGCGACCCGCAGCAGGGCGTCCTGTAACTCCGCGATGAGCTCCGAGGAGCTTCGGGCGGCCTCCCGCGCCCACATCCGCCCTCCGGTCGCCACGACATCGTTACGCGACCGGCCGAGGCGGACCTGACTGGCCAACTCGCCGATCTCCTCTTCCAGCCACCGCTCTATGAGGGAGTGAATGTCCTCGTCCGTCTCGCAGGCCGGCTCACCCTCCTGCAGCCGCCGATCGACACTGCCCAGACCCTCCTGCAGCCGCCTCCTGTCCGGCTCTCCGATCGCACCGATCCGCGCGAGCTCCTCGATCCAGGCCCGGTCGATCTCGATCTCGAACGGCCCCAGTCGATGATCGAAGGGAAGAGAACGATTGAGTCGATCCAGGGCCGGGGCGGGTCCGGTGGAGACTCGGCCGGACCAGAGGCGGGACACTCTTCGTTCAGGCTCTGGCGCGTCGGAAGTCATCGCGGGACGAAGCCGTCGGCGTGGATCCGTGGGGAGGACGGCTCCGGAATGGCGCCAGGATCGATCGGCGCGGTGCGGCTCGCCAGCTGGCCGGTGTTCGAGTCCGACCCGGATACCCGGTAGGGCAGTCCGAAGAGCCGAATGAAGCCGGTGGCGTCTGCGTGATCGTAGAGATCGCTGGCCTCGAAGGTCGCCAGTTCCTCCCGGTAAAGCGCGCGGTCGCTCCGCCGGGAGACGATCGAGACCGATCCTCTGCAGGCCCGCAGGCTGACGCTGCCCGACACCTGCCGCTGCGTGACTTCGACGAAGGCATCCAGGGCCTCGCGCTCGGTGCCCCACCATCGGCCTTCGTAGACGATCGACGCGTAGCGTCGGGCGAGATCGTCCTTGAGCTCCAGCGTTCTGCGATCGAGAACGAGCTGTTCCAGTTCCGAGTGCGCGGCGTAGAGCAGGGTGCCACCGGGCGTCTCGTAGATGCCTCGGGACTTGAGTCCGACTACGCGGTCCTCGATGAGATCGACTCGACCGATTCCGTTTCGACCGCCGATCCCGTTCAGGGTCTCGAGCAGCGCCAGGGGAGGCAGCTCCCGACCATCGATCGAGACGGGCGTACCGGCGCGGAATCCGATCTCCACGGTCTCGCCCTCAGATGGAGCGCTCGCCGGGTCTGCGGTCATTCGGAACAGATCAGCCTCCGGTGCGTTCGCTGCGTTCTCGAGCGGACCGCCCTCGTGCGAACAATGCCAGAGATTCCGATCGCGCGAGTACAGGCTGGTCTTGCGAGGAGGAAGCGGGACGCCGCGCGCGAGCGCGTATGCCTCCGCATCTTTCCGCCCGCGGATCGTCCATTCCCGCCACGGCGCGATCACCTCCAGATCGGGGGCCAGCCACCCGAACGCGAGCTCGAACCGAACCTGATCGTTTCCCTTGCCCGTGCAGCCATGAGCCACGGCATCGCAGCCTTCGAGGCGGGCCACGCGCACGATCTCGCGAGCGATCAGCGGGCGTGCCATAGAGGTTCCGAGCAGATATTTGCGGCTGTACACGGCGCCGGCTCGCAGCACCGGCCAGATGAAGTCGCGAACCAGCTCCTCCCGGACATCGACGACATGACAGGCGCCGGCTCCTGCGGCGGCCGCCTTCGATTCGATCCCCTCCAGCTCCGAGGCGCCCTGCCCGACGTCCACCGCCACGCATACCACCTCGCAGCCGTAATTCTCGATCAACCACGGTACCGCTACCGAGGTATCGAGACCGCCCGAGTAGGCGAGTGCGACTTTCTCGATCCGCTTCTTCATACGCGTCATTCCATCCGAGCGTAACTGGTATTCACAAATGATGAATAAATATGCGATCGCCGAGACTACAGTCCTGCAGGGACCCGCGTCAAGGGAGGTTTGTCGGTGGGGTCCGGCGCCGTCCGATCGGGTCAGTCGTGGAGACGAGCCAGTCGGCGGAGGCGCTCGGCCAGAATCCCGGCGGTATCCGCTGACTGCAGCACGATCAGGACGGTGTCGTCACCGGCAATCGTTCCCACGACCTCGGACCAGTCGGCGTCATCGAGCGCGGCGGCGACCGTCTGGGCCGCTCCCGTGAGCGTCTTGACGACCAGCAGCCGACCGGAAGGCACGGCGTCGCGCACGAGGTCGGGAAGAAGGCGGCCAAGCGTGCGGGCTTCCCTGACGCTCCGGCTCCTGGGCCTCGTGTAGAACACGCTTCCGTCCGCCGCCGGCCGCTTCACCAGTCCCAGGCGCCGGATATCGCGGGAGAGCGTGGATTGACTGACATGAAAACCACGGTGCGCAAGCCGATGCCTCAACTCCTCCTGCGTCGAAATCGTCTCGGAGTCGACGATTTCCTCCAGAGCGGCACGGCGCGCGGCTTCAGTCGTCGGCATCGCAGCCGGCGCCACTCGCGGCGAATGCGTTGGGAAGCGGCCGGCGATCGACATGCGATCGTCCCGGCTCGTGCCAGTGACCCACCTCCGGGTCCCCCAGACGCCAGCAGAGGGCGACGGGACGCCCGTGAAGGACCGAGCGAAAGTCGATGACGCCGGTGGGCTCGTGAAGTATGCACCCGACCTGTCGAAGTTCGTCGAGATAGGTCTCCAGGCGGGCCGAGGACCGGGCCACGCGTTCACGGATCGCCTCGAGATCGCCTGCATCTCCGGTTCTCCGGGCTCGAAGGCGCTCGGATCGGAGCGCAGGCAGGAGCGTCTGCAGCCTGTCGTTCTCCTCCGCGATGTCTCCAGCGATGCTTGCGACCAGGGGAAGAGTGCGCGTTGCCTCTTCGGCGGTGAAGAGTCTCGGATTCTCGCCGTCGGTCATTCCGACTCCTTCCCCGGGTCCATGTTCGGTTTCCATCGAGGCTGCAGATCCGGAATCTCGACGCGGACTCCACCGACCAGTGACGCGACGGAGTTGTAGAGCGCCGCGGCGATCGCCCCCACGAGCCCGGCACCGATTCCGTAGATCAACGGAAACACCACGACCGACCATATGCCGAGGCGACTCAACAGGTTCGGCTCCGTGCCCGCGGGAACATCCACGGTGGCCACGATGGCGAGGATGAGCCCGACCAGGAATCCCACGATTCCATTCAGCGCCATGGTCACCAGGAAGACCGAGCGCAGGCTGATACGACGGATCTGGACCTGCATGCCGGAGAGAATAGCACCGGTCGTCAACCGATGCACCTCGCGCGGGAGCGCTCCGAAACGGTATCCTGTCCGACATGAGCGAGAACGGTACGAGCCCGCCCGAAGCCCGCCACGGGCCTTTGCTGGATCCGGAAGCGAGCGAGAGCCTGGAGGAAGACGATCGCAAGCGTCCGGTGCCGGGCGGCGAGCCCGTCTGCCCGCTCTGCGCGACCACGATGGTCCGGCGCGTGGAACGGCACCCGGCTCCGCGCGGCGGGAGGTCGCCGTTTCGCGTACGACTCGAGTGCCCGGGCCCGGATTGCGGAGCGTGGACCGTATACGACTGGTAAGGGCAGGAACAGGCCACACCAAGCCACATCTTACCACGAGTAGCGAACCTGCATCCGGTTAGTCGGTACGGCTGTTATACGGGAACCGACGACAGACGGGGCGAATCCACGCCGTAACCCTGCCAGTCCTCCTGCAGGCGGGCGTTCGCCGTACCTGGCGGCTCCCG
>JARRPA010000081.1:6563-7405 GCA_037383305.1 Gemmatimonadota bacterium
TCCTTCCGAGCCACTCGGAAAGAGCACTCGAGAATCCGATGAACAGAATCACCGCAGCTGCCGCAGTAACGGACAGGACGACAATCGCCTTCGTATCGTCGAAGGTTACTGCGTCGATCTTGTCGAACTGGTCAAGCGGGAAGGCACTCACAGAGTCGTTCGGGACGCCGCCGCGAACAGTCCTGACGTCAGCGCAGGATCATCAAGAACCGTCGTCCGACTCTGCTTCATGGTCACGCGGAGTGTCAGCCTGGCTCATGCTTGCATGCTGGCCCGGACCTGGACGAAGCGAGGATCGTCGACGTTCCTGCACATGATCGGAATCCGACACTCTCAGAGTGGCGGTGTTACTGAGTCCTAACCGGGCGGGCGAAAGCAGCGAAGTGGTCGGCGTGGCCTGTTAACTCATCTCCGCCGGCGGGGCCGGGGCCGAGCCCCACCGAGGTCTGTCGAGTGAATTACATGCAGGCGTCGATGGAAAGGCCAAGAGATGCCGAAACGAACTCTCCGAGGTCGTTCATGGTATCGCCCGCGATCAAGCCCTGATCGTACAGGTAGCGCGCAAGGTTGCGAAGCCCGGCCCGCGGAGTCGGCTGGCTCGCGGAATGTGCGCCAATCTCTCCCATCTGCGCGAAGACTTTCGAGGCTTGCCCCCAGCACGAGCCGTTAGCGGTCTGCGAGAAAGCCGCGTCCTGGGATTCCTGAATTGCAGCCTGCTCGGTGCCGGTCGGGTCTGTGGGAGCCTCAGCGCATCCGGGGAGTCACTGCGTGGCGACCACAGCGAGGGCCCTGTGCTTCTTTGCGTACCTCCAGTGAGTCAGACGAATCCCCATGTGTAGTTA
>JARRPA010000082.1:0-13854 GCA_037383305.1 Gemmatimonadota bacterium
GAGTGGATCGGACGGCTGACAAGTACCTGGAACGCGTGAACCGATGATCGATCTCGCCTGGCTGCAGAAGCTCATAGAAATGGTGGACGATTCCGAGCTAGATTCACTCGAGATCTCCAGGGGGTTCGGGACCCGGATTCGTCTCTCCAAGTCTCCGACGGTCCAGATGATCGCCGGTTCCCTCGGCGATCGCTCTTCCGGAGCGGTCACGGCCCCGGCGATCGCGGCGCCGTCCAGCGCCGTCGGATCTTCCAGCTCCGGCACCACGTCCGGCACCTGCGAAATTGCCCAGGAGGACCGGGCGAAGGGCGGCGATGCATCGGCGGCTTCGACCCTGCTGGAAATCACGTCACCGATGGTCGGGACGTTCTACCGGGCCCCCGCGCCCGACGCTCCGCCGTATGTGGAGACCGGCGACCGTGTCGCCAATGGGCAGACCGTATGCATCCTCGAGGCGATGAAGCTGATGAACGAACTCGAGTCCGAGGTTGCTGGAACGGTGCGTGAGATCTGCGTGCAGAACGGAGACCCGGTGGAGTACGGCCAGGTCCTGTTTCGCATCGAGCCCGACTGACGCGGTCTCCCGTGTTCGACAAGATCCTGGTCGCGAACCGCGGGGAGATTGCGCTCCGGGTCATCCGTGCCTGTCGGGAGCTCGGAATCCGGACGGTGGCGGTCTACTCGCAGGCCGATCGTGACTCCCTTCACGTCCGCTTCTCGGACGAGGACGTCTGTATCGGTCCGCCGGCCAGCCGCGAGAGCTATCTGAACATTCCGCGGATCATAGCGGCGGCCGAGATCACGGGCGCCGACGCGATCCACCCCGGGTATGGATTTCTGGCCGAGAACGCAGAGTTCGCCGAGATCTGCGAGCGCTCGGGTCTCGTCTTCATCGGGCCGAGTGCGGAACAGATTCGCCGCATGGGCGACAAGGCAGAAGCCCGTCGCGCGATGATCGAGGCAGGTGTCCCGGTCGTTCCCGGTTCCGATGGGGCCATCGAGTCTGCGGAGGCTGCCCGCACCGAGGCCGAGAGAATCGGATACCCGGTGATCATCAAGGCCGCGGCCGGCGGCGGCGGCAAAGGGATGCGGGTTGCCGAGTCGCCCGAGCTGATCGAGAAGACCTTCGCCATGGCGCGCAACGAAGCCGCGGCCGCGTTCAATGACGCTCGCGTCTACATGGAGCGGTTCATCGACCGTCCGCGGCACGTGGAGATCCAGGTTCTGGGTGACCGCCACGGCAACGTGGTCCATCTCGGAGAGCGCGACTGCTCGGTGCAGCGGCGCCATCAGAAGCTGGTGGAGGAAGCGCCGAGTCCGGCCCTGACGCCCGAGCGCAGGTCGGAGATGGGCGAGGCGGCCGTGCGCGCCGCCGAGGCCATCGGATACTCCAACGCCGGTACCGTGGAGTTTCTGCTCGGCTCTGACGGTCGCTTCTACTTCATGGAGATGAATACCCGGATCCAGGTGGAGCACCCGGTGACGGAAATGGTGACCGGGGTAGACCTCGTGAAGGATCAGATCCGCATCGCGGCGGGTGAGCCGCTCACGTATGCCGGCCCGCCCGAGCTCCGGGGCCATTCGATCGAGGTACGCATCAACGCCGAGGACCCGGAACACGACTTCCGTCCGTCACCCGGGACCATTACCGCATTCCACTCGCCGGGTGGACCCGGGATCCGCATCGACTCTCACGTATATGCGGGCTATCGGGTTCCCCCGTATTACGATTCCCTGCTCGGCAAGCTGATCGCGTACGGATCGACCCGGGACGAGGCGATCGGTCGGGCCCTGCAGGCGCTCGAGGAGTTCATCATCGAGGGAGTTCACACCACCATTCCCTTTCTGTCGGTCGTACTCCAGCATCCCGAGTTCGCGGGCGGACACGTGGATACGGGTTTCGTGGGCCGCATGAACGCGGACGCGTCGACCCCGGACGACTCCCGCTGATCTGCGCGGAGGCGCGGACGTGAACGAACGCCACAAGGCCGAGGCACTCGGGGTCGGGCTTCTGGGCCTCGGAGTTCTTCTGGCACTCGCGATCCTGCCTCCGATCCTGCGGGGCGGAGTCCCGGATCCGAACCTGGTGGGACCCGCGGGAGCGGTGCTCTATTCCGGCCTCGCCTTCCTCTTCGGGGGCAGTTCGATTCTCGTTTCCGTGCCCGCCTTCACCTGGGGACTCGAGCGGCTCGGCGTCGTGAGCGGAGAGGCCGCCATCCGCTGGTCGGTTTTCATCGCCGGCGCCCTTCTTTTCCTTCCCTCCGCCTGGTGGCTGATAGGCACCGGAATGGGCCGTTCCGCCTACGGGGCGGGCTGGCTCGGTTCTGCGTTCGGCGGATTGCTGGTCGGTGTGTTCGGGACGATCGGGGCCTCGCTCATCGTGGCCTCGATTCTGCTCGCTCTCACGGTGCTCGCCTTCGGCTGGTCACCTGCAGAGAGCGCGGGCGCCGCGGCCCGTGGCGCCCGGGGTGGAGTGCATGCGATAGGTCGAGGAGCGACCGTGGTGGCGGCGAAGATCCGAGAGGCGGTTCCTGCTTCGATCTTCCGTGGACGAGCGGAAGAGAGTCCGTGGGAGAACCTGACCGGCGGGGGCGAAGAGGAGGCAGAATCTCCGATAGCGGAGAACGACGACTCCTCGTCGAGCGGATCGAAGAAGAGCCCTGTGCGCAGGAAGAAGCGGAAGGAAGCGCCGGGCGGATCGCAAGAGGAGGACCCGCAGCTGCCCCTGCCCGATCCCGGGGATCCGTCGCGGAGCGAGATTCCTCCGATGGATCTGCTCGCCCTGCCGGCGCGACGCGGCACGGGGATACCGGCTTCGGAGCTCGAGCGGCTGGGTCAGATCCTCGTCGAGAAGCTCGCCACGTTCCGGGTGAAGGGGAAGATCGGCGGATGGACCACCGGGCCGGTCGTCACCCAGTTCGAGGTGGTGCCGGCCGCCGGCGTGAAGGTCGGTCAGATCTCCGCGCTGGCCGATGACCTCGCTCTGGCGATGAAGGCGCCTTCGGTGCGGATCGTGGCGCCGATCCCGGGCAAGGGCGCGGTCGGAGTCGAAGTGCCGAATCCCGAGCCTGAGATCGTGCATCTGCGCGAGATTCTCGAGGCGCCGGCATACGGTCGGTCGCGGGCGAACCTGCCGCTCGCACTCGGTCGAGACCTGGCCGGAACGCCGTACATGGCGGATCTGTCCCGTATGCCCCATCTGCTGATTGCGGGTGCGACGGGTTCCGGAAAGTCGGTCTGCATCAATACGATCGTAACGAGTCTCATCTATCGGTACACGCCTGCGGAGCTGCGGCTGCTGATGGTGGATCCGAAGATGGTCGAGCTGATCGTCTACAACGATCTGCCCCATCTGCGCCACCCGGTCGTGACCGACAACCATGACGCCGCGGCGGTACTCCGCTGGACCGTGTTCGAAATGAACCGGCGATACCAGCTTCTGTCGGCGAACGCATGCCGCAACCTCCTGGAGCTGAACCGGAGGATCGAGAAGGGAGATGAGATCACGATGCCTGACGGATGGGGCAAAGGCCCCTATGCCGAAGGCCCTCTCCCGTTCATCGTCCTCCTGATCGATGAGCTCGCCGACCTGATGATGACGGTGCAGTCGGAAGTGGAGACTCCCCTCGCCGTTCTCGCCCAGAAGGCCCGTGCGGTGGGGATCCACCTGGTGGTCGCCACGCAGCGACCCTCGGTCAACGTCATCACGGGCCTGATCAAGGCGAATTTTCCGAGCCGGATCGCGTTCCGTGTGGCTTCGAAGACCGACAGCCGCACGATTCTGGACCAGAACGGGGCGGAAAGTCTGCTCGGAAACGGCGACATGCTCTTCCTCCCGCCGGGTGAGTCGGATCCTCACCGGATTCAGGGCGCGTTTCTGTCGACTGCCGAGACGGAAGGGCTGGTGGAATGGTACCGGGCGCGAAAGGCGGGAGTGCCCGACTCGGCGGAGACGAAGGAAGAAGCCGACATCCTGGAAGAGGTCCGGGAACTCGAGATCGAGGAAAGTCAGGTGGACGTGGGTGAGGGGATTCTCACTGACTGGGATCCGTATTTCCGCAAGGCGGCGGAGATCGTGATCCACAACTCCAGTGGCTCGACGAGTCTTCTTCAGCGGCGACTCAAGATCGGGTACGGTCGGGCGGCACGGATCATCGACCAGCTTCATTCGGCCGGGGTGCTGGGCCCGCCGGAGGGCTCGAAACCGCGCGAAGTGCTGGTCACGCTCGATCAGCTCGACGCACTGATGCGCGGCGATGACCTTGCCTCCGAATGACTTTTACGGCCCTCCGGATCGTGGCATCGTTCGGAACGGCTCCTTCTCGGAAGGGGTATCCGTACGCGAACGACCTGGTCTCGCGGTGCGAGTCCGGGTCGCCACGGAATGGAGGCGCCTCTTGATCGCCAGGAACGGAAATCCCATCCGGCTGCGCCGGTGTCGCCCTGCGCCGCTCACGGCTCGGTCGGCGATCGTGCTCTCGTCCGTCCTCTTCTGGGCTGCGATGCTGACTCCGGGGATCGCGATCGGCCAGGAGGCGGATGGACCGCCGGTCCGCGAACTGCTGGCGCGAGCCGAGGCCACCTACAACGGCCTCTCATCGATGCGGGCCCGGTTCGACCAGACCATCGAGATCACTTTGCTGGGTCGAAAACGAACCGGTAGCGGGGAGTGGTACCAGAAGGGCAGGGGCCGATTCAAGATGGACTTCAGCGATCCGGAGGGAGACCTGATCGTTGCCGACGGATCCACGCTCTGGTTGTACTATCCGAGCACCCACCCGGGTCAGGTGATTCGAAGCACGATCGACGCGAATGCCACCGGAGCCGGGATGGTGGATCTTCAGGGCCGGATATTCGAGCAGGCGGCCGAGGCATACGATGCGGTGCTCGATGGCCGGCGGGAGGTCGAAGGACACGAGACCTGGCTCGTCACGCTGACGCCGAGGGCCGAATCGCCCTCTCGGAAGGTCCGCGTGTGGATCGACACCGAGAGCCTTCTGGTCCGGCGATTCGAGATCACGGAGGAAAACGAAACGCTCCGAACCGTGGTTCTTCGTGACCTGCAGCCGGATGCCCCGATCGCCGACGATGTCTTCCGTTTCACTCCGCCCGCCGGAACCGACGTCTTCGCGGGCTGAAGTGGAGCCGAACCGGACGAAGCTGGGGATCGTCAGCCTCGGCTGCGACAAGAACACGGTCGATTCCGAACGGATCGTGGCCGCTCTCGCGGGCCACGGGGCCGAGCCGGTCTCGAATCTCACCGAGGCCGATGTCATCATCGTCAATACGTGCGGGTTCATCGACGCCGCCAAGCAGGAGTCCGTGGACACGCTTCTCGAGGTGAGTCGCTTCAAGGACGAGGGGCGATGCCGGGCGGTGGTCGCCCTTGGCTGCCTCGTCGAGCAATACCGGGAGGAGCTCGAGCCGTCACTTCCCGAGATCGACCTCTTCGTGGGGCTTCGCGACACCGAGTCTCTGATTCCGCGGCTGCGCGAACGCGGTCTGATCGGAGATCCGATCGCGGGCCATCCGGGCGTACGCGTCCCGCTGACCGACCGCCGCCACGTCCGCTACCTGAAAGTCAGCGAAGGTTGCGACCACGGGTGCGCCTTCTGCGCGATCCCCCTCTGGAGAGGTAAGCACCGGTCCTTCGGAATCGAGGCCTTGACCGCGGAGGCGGTTCGACTGGAGGCGCAGGGCGCAGTCGAGCTGAACCTCGTGGCGCAGGACCTGGCGCATTTCGGTCGCGAGTGGCGCGACGGCCGCGACATTTCGACGCTGCTACGTCAACTGATCGATTCCACCGGTATCCCCTGGTTCCGGCTTCTGTACATCTACTCGGCCGGCCTGCGGGAGCCCCTGATCGAATTGATGGCCGAAGAGCCGCGGCTGCTGCCGTACATCGACATGCCGATTCAGCATGCCGCAGACCCGGTTCTGAAGAGAATGAGACGCCCGGAGCGAGCCGACACGATCCGGGCGCGCGTGGAACGACTTCGCGCCGCGATTCCGGACCTTACTCTCCGGACGACCGTTCTCGTAGGGTTCCCCGGCGAAACGGAGGACGACTTCCGTGCCCTTCTGGACTTCCTGGAGGAGGTGCAGTTCGATCGCCTGGGCGCCTTCGCCTTTTCGCCCCAGGAGGGGACCCGTGCGGCGGGAATGCAAGAGGATTATCTGCCCGACGGGGTCGCCGTCGAGCGTCTCGAGGAGCTCCTGGAAGTCCAGCGCGCGATCAGCGCCGACCGTCTGGCGGAGATCGTGGGGAGTCTGCAGCCGGTGATCGTGGACCGGGTCGTGGAGGGACGGCTGCAGGGCCGTACGGCGGGACAGGCGGATGACGTGGACGGGGTCACGTGGCTGGCCGGCGATCATAGGGCGCATGAGCCCGGCACGATCTGTGAAGCCCGCATCACGGCGGCGGACGACTACTTGCGCCCGACGACCGAACCGCAGCTCCGCGTCGGAATCCGGGTCGCGGTGCCGGTGGTTCGGATCGCGTCCGAGACGGGAGCGCTGCTGTTCGATGCGGGAACCGGGGAAGCGCTCGGCGAGTCAACGCCGGGAGCGACCGTTGAAGCCCGCGCCGAAGATGGGACGATCGTCTTCTCGGGCACTCCCCGATCCGCTCGACGGAGCGTGTCCCGCATTCGAGTGGAAGATCGCGAGGGGCGGCCGTTGATCGTGGAGGGCGTGGCCTATCGAGGCCGACTCGAGCTCCTCCCCGCTCCCGAAGGAGGCGTTACGGCGGTCAACATCGTATACCTCGAAGACTATCTGCTCGGCGTGGTTCCGCTCGAGATCGGGCCCCGGACTTCGGCGGAGCTCGCGGCGATCGAAGCACAGACGGTCGCGGCTCGCACCTATGCCGTCGCGCATCTGGGGGGACACCAGGAGATCGGATTCGACTTGTACGGCACCGTAGCCGACCAGGTCTACGGAGGTCGGGATGCCGAGCGGCCCGAGGCGAGCGAGGCAGTTCGCTCGACGGCCGGCCGGATTCTGACGTACCAAGGCGTTCCCATTCGCGCCTACTATCATTCGACCTGCGGAGGGAGAACCGCCGCCGTGGACGAGGTGATGGATCGGGCGCCGGCTCCCTATCTGAAGTCCGTCGCCGACCGCGCGCCCGACGGCACCGACTGGTGCGCGATTTCGCCGCGATATCGGTGGACGCACGACTGGTCGCCGGACGAGCTGAACGGGCCGGTCCGTGAGGAGCTCGCCCGGATGTTCGGAACGGAGCCGGCGCGGATCGGCCGGATCGAGACCCTCGCCATCACCGGGCACACCGGGAGCGGGCGAGTCCGTTCCCTGGCGTTTCGGGGGCCTGCGTCGGAATTCGTCCTCGATCGCCTGGATATCCGGTTCGCGCTTCGGGACGAAGCCGGGCGTATCCTCGGTTCGACCGACTTCGATCTGATTCCCAGCGCCGAGGGAACCGCGAGCATCAGCGGACGCGGATACGGGCACGGTGCCGGCATGTGTCAGTGGGGGGCGATCGGCCGGGCTCGTGCCGGCCAGTCCGCCGAGCAGATCCTCGCCGCTTACTATCCCGGCGCGACGATGACCCGGATATACTGACATGGACCCGACGCCGGATTCCGCAGGCCCGAGACCCTCAGAGCGAAGGGAAGACCGGATGCGAACCGCGGGTATTTCGAGTAGGTGTCGCAAGCGGACGCTGCTGGCGCTGGGCCTGCTGCTTCTCGCGGGGGGCGCACGTGCGCAGGCACAGACGCTGGAGGACTACGACTACACGAACCTCGGTTTCCGCGCCCTCGGCGTGGAGGCTCGGTGGGTGGATGCCAGCCAGAATGAGGCAACGATCGGCATCGGGATTCGCGTCGACATGGGATTCCTCGGTCCCTACATCCGGATCGTGCCGCGCGCCGGGTGGTGGAATGCGGACGTGAACGATGAATCGGTCCGCGAGCTCGAGCGGCAGCTGGAAGAAGTGTCGGATCTCCCGGCAGGCTCGATCAATCTGGGCAGCTTGAACCGTACCGCCTGGAACGTGGGGCTGGACGTTCAGTGGACGTTGCAGGACGCGGTGCTCGCCCCGTACCTCGGCGTGGGCGGGGATCTGTTCCTGCTCGATGACGACGGCGATGCGATCGACGGCACATTCCTCGACTCGGCCGTGATCACGGCCGGGCTCTCGGGCGTCGTCGGTGCCGAGTTCAACTTTCTCGTGCAGTGGCGGATCTACTCCGAGCTTCGCGGAACGCGATTCGGGTAGCCGTGCTCGGAGCCGGCAGCGCCGCTCAAGTGGTTCATCTTCCGATCCTGAAGCGCCTCCGACAGGTGGAAGTCGTGGGGCTCGTGGATGTCCGGGAGCGGACGTCCCGCACGATCGCGGAGCGGTTCGCGGTTCCCAACGTGGCCCCGGACCTGGACGCGCTGGCCGAGAAAACCGAGTTCGACGCCGTGCTCGTCTGCCTCCCGAATCACGCGCACGAGTTCGGAGTGCTCGATGCGCTTCGCCACGGTGCGCACGTGCTCTGCGAGCGGCCGCTGACCGTGTCCGAGGATTCGGCGCGACGTCTGGTGGAGGCGGCCGATGGGGCCGGTCGCCAGCTGCTCGTGGCCAACAACCACCGGTTCCACTACGACGTACGGGCGATTCGGCACTTCGTGGCCAACGGGGAACTGGGGTCCATTCAGTTCGTCCGATCCACCTGGCTGAATCGCCGTTCCGTCAGGCCTCGGAGAGGATGGCGACGGGAGAAGGTGCACGAGGGCGGCGGCGCGCTGATGGACCTGGGCGCCCAGGCGATCGACATGGCGTTATGGACAGTGGACTATCCCGCGGTCCACCGCGTTCGGGCACGCACGTGGGGCCGGGACGGAGCCGTGGAAACCGGGGCGGTGGTGCAGCTCGGGCTGGCGGGCAGGATCGCCGTCACGGTCGAGCTCACCTGGGAGCTTGCCGATGAGCGCGATCATCACCAGCTCTACGTACTGGGCTCCGACGGAACCGCCGACTCGCAGCCCTTCCGGGTCACTCGTCGCGACACGACGGGGATCGTCGACGTGACACCGCCCACATCGCGCCGGGCTCGCGCCCTCTACACCGATTCCTACCGCCAGGAATGGGCTGAATTCCTTCGAATCGCGCGGGGCGAGAAGCCGATCGAGAGTCAGAACGATCAGGTCGTTCTGGCCGCGGTTCTCGACGCCTGCTATCGATCGGCCGACGAGGATCGGGAGATCAAGCTGACGGCTTCGTAGCCGATTCCCGTTTCAGAACTTCAGGTCGTGGCGTCTGCGAGTGTATGCGCCATACCCCAGAGCTTCGCGCCGCTTTCGATAGCCGAGCAAGTGGAAGAGTTGCGTCACCTGCCAACGGGCGATCCTGCGGTCGACCAGCAGCGTGTCCGCGTTCGCACTTCGAAGAACCTTGCCAGACCTCCCCGGGCCTGAACCAGTGCCGCCCGGCGAGCCTCGAGATCGGGGACGTCTCCGGCGTCGAGGCAACCGGCTTCGACGAGCGCGATCCACAATACGTGCTCGTGGTAGTCCGCCGAGGCGGGATCGTCGTGGCGACCGCCCTCGATGCCGACGGTCACGGGTCCGCGGGCCCCGATGAACTCGAGCAGCGCGCCATGAATCTGCTCCTCGATCCCCAGAACCACCGGAATCTCCAGTTTCCGGGCGAACTCCCGATTTCGAATCGTATCGCCCAGCGTGCAGAACGGGATGCTGTCGGAGGAAGTCGTATGCAGGTCGAGGACGATCGACTCCGATTCCCGCCCCCGAAGAAATTCCTCTATCAGCTCGAGCAATTCGAGCTGCTCGGCCTCCTCGACGTTGCGCGTCCGGGTACGGACGGCGGCGATCCGACGGCGTGTCCACGACCGGTTGAGGTCCCGCTTGAGAAATCTCCGGCCTCGGGCGAGGGCGGAGAGATTTCCGGCGAGTCCGATCACCTCCCCCCGAATGGGGGTGTCGCGCCGCAGCAGGCTCTCGAACAGCCTCTCGAGCGCCCGGACGCCCGCCGGCTCGTTGCCGTGCAGTCCGGCGATGACGAGGACGAAAGGACCCGGACGCGTGCCGAGTACCCGTCCCACGATCCGGCGTGAGGGTTCCGGAATCTCGACGTCCGGGACGGTCCGGGAGGCCGCCGGGCGACTCACTCGCGAAGCATCTCCTCGAGGAGCTGCCCGGCAATTCGCATGAAGTCGTGCTCGGTGACGATTCCGATCAGCCGTTCGTCCTGAACGACCGGAAGGCAGGATATCCGGTGCTTCCGCATCACGTCGATCGCCTCGAGGGTGGTCGTCTCCGGGTTCACCGTCACGAGGTCACGGGCCATCACTCGGCTGACGGGAATCGGGCCGTCGTCCCGACCGGCTTCATCCCCTGCGAGAAATCGCAGAAGTGGCCGATGAGACACGAGACCGATCAGCCGGTGCTCGTTGTCCTCCACCGGAACGTGGTGAATCCGATGCCAGTCCATGAGATTCGCCACCAGATCGATCGGTTCATCCTCCCGGACGGTAAGGAGGTCGGTGGACATGTACTGTTCCACCCGAAGGTAGCTCGGCTTCCAGCCGCCGGCTTCAGTCAGCGACGCCCGGCGCCACTCGGCCACCGGAATCTGTTCCGTCTGCCGGGACACCGTGGCGGCGACGAGAGCTGCCATCCGCTCCTCCGGCGAGCCCTGTTCATGCATCCCGGTCAGCGAGCCGAGCATCCAGGCGGCCCCCGTCTGGCGCGATTCCACGCGCTGCCGGATCGTCTCGAGATAGCGCGAGATGTCGTCTTCGTCGATGCCTCCGGCCCTCAAGCCCCGCTCGGAGGCGGGAATGAGTTGCGACAGGATCAACTCCTCCGCCGTCCAGGTGCGGCCACCGAACCACTCGAGCTGCGCGTCGATCCCGTGACGGGCCGCCGCGACGAAATTGGTTCGCACGGCATCGAACCCGATCTCGCTCCGCACATCGTCCACCTCGTTTGCCAGTGCGCTGACGAGACCGAACCAGAACGCGGCATTCGCGACCTCGTCCAGAACGGTGGGTCCGGCCGGCAGGACCCGGTTTTCAATGCGAAGGTGCGCGACTCCGTCTTTCAGCAGTCCATCGATACCCGGCAGTCGATCGCGGACATGAGGGATATGGAGCCCCGGGTCAGTTTCGGCCGGAAATGGGTGGACGAATCCGAAACTGACCCGGGGCTCCATATCCCTCATGTCCGCGATCGACTGCCGGGTATCGATGGACTGCTGAAAGACGGCGATCCTCGTTTCGTGCCACAGACGCCGGCCCAGCATGAGTGGCGAGTTTACCGCCGCGGCGAGGACCGGGGCCGACACGGCCAGGGCAATGTTGTACAGCCGCGGGAACTCTTCCGGACTGGTCTGGAAATGAACCTGAAAGCTCGCATTGGCGGCTTCGAGCATCACCGAGTCGTGGGTGACGCGGAGCTCGTCGGTTCCCTTGATCTGCATCGTGTACGGTCCCCCGCGCAACCGCGTCAGAGCCTCGTTCAGCGCGTAGTATCGCTCAGCGGGAATCATGTTCTGAAGCGTGAGATCGGACTTGCGCAAGGTGGGCAGAATTCCGGTCAGGACGGCGCGCGCGCCCAGATCACGGGCCTGTGCGTCGATCGCGGCCAGAATCCCGTGTAACCGGGTCTCGATCGTCGACAGGCAGTTTCCACCGAAGATCAGCGGCCGGAGATTGCATTCGAGGTTGAAGCGACCGATTTCGGTCGTTACGCGAGGATCATCGAGTCGCTCGAGCAACTCGAGCGCGATCGGCGCGGGCCGCCATTCCTCGTCGACGAGAAAGAGCTCCTGCTCCAGACCGATGCGCCTGACCCCTCGCTCGATCATGTCGCCGGCGAGAAGCGCCTCGAGTGCGCGGACGTCCCGAAGCAGCGCCTGCGTGAAGACGCGAAGCTCCGCTCCTTCCAGTTCGAGCCTTGTCTCCTTCTGGCCCAACGGCGACCTCCTCGGACGGCGCCTCCGACCGCGGCCGGGTTGCGCACCGGTCGTTCAACGTCACAAAGTCGCCGCGGTTCAGGGGAGAGACAAGTCGGCGCCGGGCCCGGACGGCTCGTGTTTGATGAAGTACCAGCCGTCCGGTTCCTCGTCCGGCGGCTCCGGCGGCTCCGCCGACCGCTCCGAGAGGAGAGAATCCTGCCGATTCCCACGGACGAGAAAGGTCATCACGAACAGGACGACCGCGACCACGATCGAAGCGACGAGGATCGGTACCAGCAGCTGATCCGGACTCACGGGTCCTTTCCTCCGATCTCCAGGTCAGTCGGTCAGAAGGACTCGGATTCGCTCCGACTGCTCGGGAGCGGCGAGGATCTCGGCGGACAGGGGCAGCGGTCCGCCGGCTTCCGAGACACGGGTGCGAAGGCGCTGGAGATACGATTCGGCCTGCTGTACGCGGGCGTTGTGCAGGAGCACTCCCCAACCACGCCGCATGCGCCCGACGACGTCTCCGTCACCGGCGCGCACGTCTTCGAACAGCATCGCTCCGACGTCTTCGCCGGGCGCCTCGAGGTGAAGCAGGGTGAAATGATCCAGACCCTCTCGAATCAGTCTCTCCGTGACCAGCGAATGAAACTCGTCGGCATTCAGAGGTCCGACCGTCGGTTCCGGAAGAGGCCCTTCTCCGGAGCTCGGGGAGTGGGGCGCCCGGGCAGCCCGCCGGAATCGCGACTCGAGTTCACGCAGATCGACGACGCCGGACAGAACGTCGTCGAAACCGGCATCGAGAGCTCTCGCGGCGTCCGCGGCCCGAAGCGGCTCGTCGGAGAGAAGAAGCAGCACGGCGCCGGAGATCTCGCGTACGCTGCGCCCCGTGGCGATGGCTTCATCGATCCTCTGCCGGTCCGAAAAGACGCAGACCGATCCATACCCGCCCGTGCGGACTCCGACGACACATTCCCTCGATTCGCTCACCGACTCGATCGAGTACCGGCGCTCGAGCCAGCCGGCCAGGTCCGGCGGCATCGGCTCGGTCATCTGGAATACGCCACGCGCCCGTTGTCCAACCCACTCGGTCGGCACCCGCTGTCCTTCCTCCAGGTCGATCGGAACCGCCGCCAGCGTGGCGGCCCCCAGCTCCCGCGACCAGGAGACGAAAGCCCCGGCCATGGATGCATCGGGTCGAGCCTCCCACAGCAGCGTGCCCGGATCCACGGCCAGTCGCGCCACGCCTCTCCCGATGAGCTTGTCGAGCTCGGCGAACGGCTCGCCGGGGTCAGGTGAGTGCGAAATCCGGGCGAGGTATTCGGTCCGGTATCCGAGCAGGATACAACGGTCCTGCTCCCAGGGAGTCGCGAGATCGATGCCCCAGAAGTCAGCCTGTTCGATCGTGTGCTCGGGGGGCGAGCCGCTGATGAGCACTACGTCCTCGCCATCTCGCAGGCCGCGGTCGAGAAATTGAAGCAGGAAGGCGAGGCGAGCGGCGCCCTGCTCAGCCGCCAGGAGATAGAGCCCCCCGGGCCGGAGCCCCGTGATGCGCTCGTCTACCGGCGCGATACCACTTCGCAGGGTCAAGAGTCCTCCCTTCGTGCACGCCCGTAGATCGGGCTCGAGCCCGACTCTCCCGCAACGCCCATGCCGAGAATCCCGATCGCAGCTTCACCACGCAGGACGGGCCGGACTCCACCCGGGAATCCGGCCCGTCTGCCGCGAATTCACTGTCCTTCCGTCAGGTCACATCGGGTGCCGGGCTCAGACGACGCCTCCGATCAGCTTCTTGATCGGGCCGCTGAACAGGAAGAAGAAGAGCCCCGCGACCGTCACGGTGATCGCTACCCATGCGAACAGTCCCGGCAGAGGAAGCGTGTCGAAGTACCCGGCGACGAGTCCGGCGATGTCGACGAACT
>JARRPA010000083.1:0-6904 GCA_037383305.1 Gemmatimonadota bacterium
CGAGCTCTTCGAGAATTCGGTTCCCGACGTAGTCGGCGGCGGTACCGTGTCGTACGTCAATCCGACCGAGCACGTCTACTTCTCCGACCCCGAGCTTCGGGAGGAAGGAGGAACTCCCGCGATCGTCGAGTCGATCTGCGACGTGGTGACCATACACGAGGATCTGCACGGCGGGATCGATCTGACGGAACTGGAACGGCGCCTGACGGAGTATGCCGACCGTCCGCTGCGGATCGGGAGTTTCTCGGCAGCGTCCAACGTGACCGGGATCACCTCGCCCGTCCGGGAGGTTTCGATCCTCCTGCACCGTCACGGAGCCCTGGCTCTCTGGGACTTCGCCGCGGCGGCTCCGTACGTCAGCATCGAGATGGGACCGCGCGGGACCGAGGGCGAGGACGCACTCGACTACAAGGACGCCATCTTCCTCTCGCCCCACAAGATGATCGGCGGCCCCGGGACACCGGGCGTCCTCGTCGCCCGGCGCGAGCTCTTCGAGAATTCGGTTCCCGACGTAGTCGGCGGCGGTACCGTGTCGTACGTCAATCCGACCGAGCACGTCTACTTCTCCGACCCCGAGCTTCGAGGAAGGAGGAACTCCCGCGATCGTCGAGTCGATCCGCGCCGGTCTCGTGTTCCTGCTGAAATCGGCGGTGGGCGAGGAGCTGATCCGGGAGCGAGAGGAGAGCTTCATCCGACGTGCGATCGATCGATGGTCGGCGAATCCGAACATCGACGTGCTGGGAGACCTCCAGCACGAGCGACTCAGCATCGTCTCCTTCGTCGTTCGTTGCGGCAACGAGAAGTTCCTGCATCACAACTACGTCGTGGCGCTGCTCAACGACCTGTTCGGCATCCAGTCGCGGGGCGGTTGCTCCTGTGCCGGGCCGTACGGTCATCGTCTTCTCGGAATCGATCTGGCGAGGAGCCGCGAGTTCGAGCGGGAGATCGGGCGGGGGTGCGAAGGTATCAAGCCGGGGTGGGTACGGGTCAACTTCAATTACTTCATCTCCGACCGGGTGTTCGAGTACATCATCGAAGCGGTCGAGCAGGTCGCGGACTCGGGCTGGGCTCTGCTGGACGAGTACTCCTTCGACCCGCGGACCGGACTCTGGCGGCACGGACGGGGGCCCGGAGCGCCGCCGATGAGCCTGGATCAGGTGAGGTTCACCCGGGACGGTGCCGTCTGGCCTCGTCACCGGATCACCGAGCCGGAGGAACGCCTGGCGGACTACCTCTCCGAGGCGAAACGGATCCTCGCGGCCGCCGCGGACGGAAAGCGGGACTGCGAGGGCAGCGTGGCCGGGGGAGTCACCGCTGACTTCGAGAAGCTCCGCTGGTTTCCGTTGCCCGGAGAGGTCATCTCCCGGTAGCCGCGCTACCGGCCCGGGTCCGCTCCAGTCCCAGGACGGCCGGAATCCGCCCCGGCGTTCGGGAGAGCGCCGTCTCGAAGTATGCGCGTGCCTCGGCCGGCCTGCCGGCTTCCAGCAGGAGTTCCCCGAGCAGTTCGTGGGAGGGCTTGTCGACGGCCGGGGGTCCGTAGGCCAGGGGCAGCTCTCCTTCCAGTGCCGCGGCCTCCCCGATCCGTTCGAGGCCCGCCGCCTCGCGGCCGAGCGCCAGGAGGTACAGCCCCTCGATCTGCATCTCGAGAACTTCGGGGCGCCGCGAATAGGCGAGGTCGGTGAATCCTTCTCCGGCCATCTCCTCCTCGGCGAGAGGCCTCAGCTCACGGACTCTCTCGAGCGCCGAGGCAGTGGCCGTCGCATCGCCGGCGCGCCCGGCCACGTAGCCGTCGAGCCATGCATCCCGGAATTGCGGCCCCACCCGGTCGCCGTAGTCGACGCGCATCGCCCGCGCCGATCCGCCCGGATCGCCGGAATCGACGACATAGCGGGATCGCATGTCGGAGAAGGAGGCGGCCATCCTGTCCGATCCCGAGGATGTCGCGTCTCGACAGCCCTGAAGCAGGTTCAGGGCGTCCGCGGTCCGATCCTCCATCAGGTACCCGTACAACAGCCACTCATTGTAGTGACCGCAGAAGCTGGGCGGGCGCCCCGCGGCGGCGCGGTCGCGGTCCACGACGGCGTCCGCTCTCTCGTTGGCGCGGACCACCTCCTCCCACAAGCCGAGCGCCAGGAATATGTGCGTCGTCATGTGCTGTGCATGGTCCGCGTCCGGGGCGATCCGCGAATAGGCCCGGGCGGCCCGGAGCCCGAGCGGAGCATGCACGGGATCGTCGAAGGAGTGGATCATGTAGTGCGCGGCTCCCGGGTGAGACGGGTGTGCTGCGAACACCTCACCGGCAATGGCTCCGGCCCGCATGTAGATCGCGTGATCACGGCCTTCGTGAGCGGTGCCGAGGAGGGCGAGCGCGTGAAACGCCCCGGCCTCGGGGTCCTCGGGAAACCGTCCATGCAGCTCCGCCATCGACTCGGCGTAGGCATCATCCCTCTGCTGCTTCGTGCCCTCGCCATACAGCGCCTCGACGGCGCCCAGCCAGGCCCGCTCGCGCTCGGTCGGCGCGCTGGCGATGCGTGCCTCGGGCGTGTCCCCGAGCCGTCCCAGCACGGCGCGCGCCGAGTCGGCGTTCTGCTCGAACCAGAGCGAGTAGTTCCAGGCCATCGCTTCACCCCAGTACGCCATCGCGAAGCCGGGGTCGATCTGACGCGCGGCCCGGAAACGTGCTCGAGCCTCGGGATACTCGAAGCTGTGCAGCAGGGCGAGTCCGACGAGAAAGTCCGCCTGGGCGCCGGGCGCGCCGGAGTTGGGGAACGACACTTCTCCGACTCGTGGACCGATCTCCTGGGCGTCGGCTCGGGAATGGACGGCAAGAGCGAGCAGCGAGACTGCGGCGCATGCGCTGGCGCGCCTCGCGAAAATGGAACGCATGTTGTCTCCCGAGGTCGTTTGACGGAGGTCGAGACGGACCTTCGACGATCGCCCGTTTCGCCGAGGAAGGGAAGTCCGGGGCCCGGTTCAGCCGGCGACCGGGTCGTCCGACTCGAAGCCGATCACTTTGTGTGAGCCATCGCACCATGGCTTGTTGCCGGAGGCGCCACACCGGCACAGGGCGCAGCCGCCCCCTCGCACATGCCCCTCCGGGACCGCCGGACCGATCCGGAACGGTCCGACGAGAACGAGAGGGCCGTTCGTGCGCAGGCGAATGCTGAGCGGCGTCGGGTCATCCTGCTCGCAAGGTTTCGGTCGGCCTTCGCCGATGTCCGCCGTCGCCCGGAAGCCCGCTTCGGTGTGACTCCCATCGCACCACGGCTGGTTCGCGGAGGCACCGCAGCGGCAGAACGCGGCCCGCGTCTCCCGCGTGAGAACTCTCGTCCCGGCGTCGAGCACCACGACGTCGCCGCTCACGAACAGGGGACCGTCCGCGGTCACCCTGATCTCGGCCTCCGCGGCCGGGGATTCCTGCGCTCCGCCGTCGATCCGCTCGTACTGGAGGGCGCCCGTCGGGCATCTCCGGATCACCTCGGACACCTCGTCCGCCTCGGCGCCGTCGGCATCGATCCAGGGTCGGCGGTCGGTATCGAATACCTCCGGCAGACCCCTCACGCACTCCGCCGCATGGATGCACCGACGAGCGTCGTAGGTGATGCGGATGGCCGAGCCCTCGTACTCGTGTACTTTGCTCATGTTCGCTCTCATCTCACGTACGGGTCCGACGCCGGGCCCCGGGCAACCGACGCGCGCCACTCCTCCACTCGCCATTCCGGACGACGGACGAATCCCCAACCGTAGCGTGCCCCGATGGTCCCCGCCAGAATTCACCGGGTTCGCCGGACGATCTCTGGCCCGCCGCCTCGCCCCGCGAGATCGGTGGGCGTAGCTTCCGCGCTTCCGCCCACGCTCGACGAGATTCGGAAGGAGATGCGGCCCGGCCGTGCGAGAGAGAATCAACGAATTGTTCCGGTCCCGCTTCGGGACCGATCCCGAGACCGTGCTCGAGATGGCGGGAGATGGTTCGTCCCGGCGGTATCATCGCATTCGAGGAGCGGACGGCACCACCGCGATCGGATGCAGCGGGCCGGACCGAGAGGAAAACCGGGCCTTTCTTTCCTACTCGGCGTCCCTTCGCAGCGTGGGCCTTCCGGTACCCGAGATCTACGTGGCGGACGAAGATGCCGGCGTCTGGATCGAAGAGGATCTGGGCGACACGACCCTGTTCGACGCGATCGAGGAAGCGCGTTCGAGCTCGCCCGAGGCCGGATTTCCCGAAGCGCTGGTCCCGATCTACGAGCGGGTGCTGGAGTGGCTTCCCCGCTTCCAGCTGGACGGGCACGAGGCCGTTGACTATTCCGTCGCCTATCCACGCCCCGCATTCGACCGGCAATCCATCCAGTGGGACTTGAATTATTTCAAGTACCACTTCCTGAAGCTCGCGCACATCCCGTTCAACGAAGAGAGGCTCGAGCGCGATTTCGAAGCCCTGACGCGTTTTCTTCTGCGGTCCGACATGGACCATTTTCTGTACCGGGACTTCCAGTCGCGGAACGTGATGCTTCGCGGCGAGGACCCGTGGTTCATCGACTATCAGGGAGGACGTCGAGGCGCTCTGCCCTACGACGTCGCATCGCTGCTCTACGACGCAAAGGCGGACCTGCCCGACTCCCTGAGGGACCGGCTCCTGGCCCATTACCTCGACGCCCTCTCGGAACGGCTCGTCGTGAGTCGCGACGAGTTCGAGACCTCGTATCGCGGGTTTGTGGTGGTCCGGATTCTCCAGGCGCTCGGAGCCTACGGCTATCGCGGCTTCTACGAACGCAAGCCCAGATTTCTCCGAAGCGTTCCGTACGCGGCCCGGAATCTGGCTGCGATTCTGGACCACGGACTGCCAGCCGACCTTCCCGAGCTCGCGTCGGTATTCGAGCGCATCATCGACCGTTATACCGGCGAATCAGCGAAGGGCGGCACCGGCCCCGGACTTACCGTGTATCTCTACAGCTTCAGCTATCGTCGCGGATATCCGGAGGATGTCAGCGGTCACGGCGGCGGATACGTGTTCGACTGTCGTGCCCTGCCGAATCCGGGCAGGCTGGCGGAGTACCGGGGCGTGACGGGACTCGACCCGGGAGTCAGGGAATACCTCGAGGGCAGGAATGAGACGGCCGGGTTCTGGGAGCACGTCCGGAGTCTGGTAATGTCGCAGATCGAGACGTACATCGGCCGCGATTTCTCCGCTCTGACCGTCTCGTTCGGGTGTACGGGCGGACAGCACCGTTCCGTCTACTTCGCGGAGCGGCTCCGATCCCACCTGGCCGAAGCGGTTCCTGCGGTTCAGGTCCGCCTGCACCACCGCGAGGAGCCCTACTGGCCGTGCTCGACGCCCTGATCTTCGCCGCGGGTCTCGGAACCCGACTTCGTCCCGTCACGGATTCGATTCCGAAGGCCCTCGTGGAGGTCGGCGGGACGAGCGTGCTCGAACGGGCGATACGGCGTGTACGGGAGCTGCGTCCCGGCATCATAGTGGTCAACGCCCACCATCACGCGGGACAGGTAGAGGCGGCCGTCGAGCGACTGAATCGGTCGTTCGAGGCGGAGGCGGAAGAGGCCGGAGTGCCGATGTGGCCCCGGATCGTCGTCTCGCTCGAAGTCGAACGTCCTCTCGAAACGGGCGGAGGTCTTCGGAAGGCCGCGCCGCTGTTCGGATCCGGACACTCCGTGCTGCTTCACAACGCGGATGTTCTGACGGATCTCGACCTGTCTGCCCTCGTCGCCGCTCACGACGCGGGGGCGCGCGACGTCACATCGGAACCGGCAGGCACGTCGGTGGCGCTCGCCACGCTCGCGGTCCAGGATCGCATGTCGAGCCGCAAGCTTCTCTTCGATCCGGAGGGCCTTTTCGGACGCCTGCACGTAGGCTCGGGACGGGAGGAGGTGGTCCGGCCAGCCCGCGGCCCGCGACGGGAATGGGCCTTCAGCGGCGTCCAGGTCGTGTCGCCGGAGCTGATTTCAAGCCTGCCCGACGACGAGGTGTTCTCGATCACGGATCAATACCTGGCCCTCGCTGCCGCCGGGAAGAGAATCGAGGCGCACGACATCGGCGCGACCGCCTGGTGGGACATCGGCACGCCGGAGCGCCTCGCGGCAGCTCGCGGCGGGGCTTCCGTGGAGCGCGGCGCCGAATAGGGCCCCCGATCACTCCTCGGTCGGCGGCGCGACCTCCTCGATGACGCGACCGTCGCGCGAATAGAAGGTGAGTCGGCCGTGCCCATCGGACATGTACAACACGGTCGCGCCCTCCGATTCCTCACCGTGGATGGCGAATCCTCCCCCTCCGTGAGGAAACTGTGCCGCACCGATTCTCGTGGTCCCGGATCCGTCACGCAGGTACAGGGCCGTGCCCTCGCTCCCGTGTTCCAGGCTCAGGCGCGGGATCCCGCCCGCGTCGTAGAATTCGAGCCTGGGCTCGCCCTCCGCAGTCAGGAAAAGAGACGCCAGAGGCAGACCGGAATCACTCACCAGGCTGAACCGGGTGGCCGAGATCTCATCGCGGTCCGCGGCCTCGGTTCGAGCGGCCGCTCCGCGGCTCCCGAGGATCGAGCCGAGCGCCAACAGACCAACGATACAGAATCCCGCGGTCAGCCGGGCGAATCTCCGGTTCGTGATCTCCAACCGCGAGATCCTGTCTTCCAAATGTCCGGATTCCCGCTCCGTCATGCCATCCTCCGATCCTGTGGGATATCGACCGCCGGGCGGGGCGAGTTCAGGACCGGGTCGATTCGATGACGATCGAACTGAAGGCGACACCGTCCGGTCCGGTCCCGGCCGGCAAGACGCCCCGAATCTCACCCGACTCGATGTCGACGGCGAATACCTCGCCTCGCGCGCTGAGAGACTGGAAGGCCGTGAGGCCGTCCGGTGTGACGGTCACCCCCTGCGGCGCCCCGCCGGTGAG
>JARRPA010000084.1:0-9093 GCA_037383305.1 Gemmatimonadota bacterium
GTATCGCGCCCCCGCTCCGCCATGACCTCGATGGGAAGGCAGCCCTCGAAGTACGGGACATCGTCCCATTCGGGGGCACGATGCACATCTGCAGCCAGCAGCGCATCGATGAAGGTCTCGTATTCGGCCGCCGTCATGGGGCAGTTCAGGTAGTCTGCATCTCCCTTTCCGTATCGGGAGGCCCGGTAGACTGCGCTCTCCCGAAGCGAATCGCGGGACACGATGGGCGCGATCGCGTCGAAGAAGGCCAGATGGCGTTCCCCGAGTCGGGAACGGATGCGGGTCGAAAGCGCGTCCGAAGTGAGCGGGCCGGTGGCCACGATGGCGGGAGCCGAGGGGAGGTCGGTCATCTCTTCCCGCAGCACGCGAATGCGAGGGTGCGCCTCCACACGCCGGGTCACTTCCGATGAGAAGCGCTCCCGGTCGACCGCGAGGGCAGCGCCGGCCGGCACCCGAGTCTCGTCGGCGACCCGCAGCAGTAGCGAACCGAGAATCCGCATCTCCGCCTTGAGGAGACCGTGCGGCGTATCCAGCGCCTCGGACTTGAAGGAATTGGTACAGACGACCTCGGCGAGGCCGTTCCCTGCATGAGCCGGCGTCTGCCGCTGCGGCCGCATTTCGAACAGGTCCACTGAATGGCCCAGCTCAGCCAGCTGCCATGCCGCCTCCGACCCGGCCAATCCTCCCCCGACGATCGGGATCCGGCGCTCGCTCATCCCTTCTTCGTCCGTCTGCTGCGTCCGGTGCGCTTTCGTTTCGCGGGACCCCGCGCCTCACGCTCGGCGATCAGCTCGACGGCCCTCTCCATATCCACACTCTCGGGCGGCAGGTCTTTCGGGAGAGAAGCGTTCGTCTTTCCATGCTTGACGTAGGGACCGTACCGGCCGTCGAGAATCCGCACCGGTTCGCCGTCGGCAGGGTGTTCGCCGAGCTCGCGGAGCACTTTCGGCGCCGAACGACGTCGCCCCTTCTTCGGCTCTGCGAGCAGCTCGAGAGCTCGATCGAGTGTCACGCTGAGCACCTCATCGCCTTTCTGGAGAGACCGGTAGTCGCCCTCGTGAACCACGAAAGGACCGTACCGTCCGATCCCGGCGAGCACTTCCCCGCCGTCCGGATGATCGCCGAGCACGCGCGGCAGCGAAAGCAGGCGAAGGGCCTTCGACAGGTCCACCTCTTCCGGCGCCAGTCCCTTCGGAAGCGAGGCGCGTTTCGGCTTCTCGCCGCCCTCCTCCTGGTCTCCCAGCTGAACGAAGGGGCCGTATCGCCCGATCAGCAGGCGAACGGGCAACCCGGTCTCCGGATCCTCACCGAGCGGCTCATCCGCCTTTCGCTTCGCCTCGATCAGCTCTTCCGCCTTTTCGGTCGTCAGGTCGGCGGGCGCGAGCCCCTCCGGGAGCGTGACCCGGATCGGCTCCTCGTTCTGATTCAGCTCGAGATACGGACCATACCTTCCGATTCGCACCGTGGGACGGAGGTCCTCGAATTCAGACAGCGTGGACGCTTCCCGCGGGTCGATCAGCTTCTCGTGCTCCGCGAGCCGCGTCTCGAAACCATCGGGACCGCGATAGAATGCGTCCAGGAACTCCTGCCACTCGACCTCTCCGACTGCGATCTTGTCGAGATCGTTCTCCATTTGAGCCGTGAACCCGGGGTCCACCAGGTCGGAGAAGTGCTCCTCGAGGAGTCGCGTGACCGCAAACGCCAGATAGGTCGGGACGAGTTGCTTTCCATCTCTCTCCACGTACCCTCGGTCCTGGGTCGTGGTGATCGTGGATGCGTACGTGCTGGGCCGCCCGATTCCCCGCTTTTTCAGGACGTCCAACAACGCCTTTTCGGTGTACCGGGCCGGCGGTCGCGTCGCGTGTTCCTCCGGCGTCAGAGAGCCGAGCTCCAGCTTCATCCCCGCGGACAGCGGAGGAAGATGGGTGTCGCGCTCTGCCAACACGGTCTCCGGATCCTCAGCGCCTTCCACGTATGCACGCAGGAATCCCGGGAACACCGTGGTCCTGCCGGATGCGGTGAATTCCGCATCGTCCGCCATGATCCTCGCCGTCACCGTGTCGCGGATCGCGTCAGCCATCTGCGTGGCCATCGTCCGCTTCCAGATCAAGTCGTATAGAGCCGCCTCACGGCCGGCCAGACCCAGATCCTCCGCAGACCGCATCGATGAACCGGCCGGGCGGATCGCTTCGTGCGCTTCCTGCGCCAGCTCGGAGCCGCCCTTGTACTGCCGGGGCCCGGGGCTGAGGTATTCCTTACCATATACCTCCTCGATCTGCTTACGCGCTGCTCCGATCGCCTGCCCCGAAAGCCGGGTGGAATCGGTCCGCATGTACGTGATGTGGCCTGCTTCATACAGGCGCTGTGCGACGCGCATCGTGTCCCGGGAGGACAGACCCAGCTTGCTGCTTGCCTCGCCCTGAAGAGTCGAAGTCTCAAACGGCGCATACGGCGATTGTGTGGACCGTTTCTTTTCCACCGCTTCGACGACGAACGATTCTCCTTGCAGCCGTTCGACCAGAGCTCGTGCCTCGTCTTCGTTCAGGCGCACGACGGTCGTCGGATCGATGAGCTCGCCGGTCTCGGAATCGAAGTCCTTGCCCGAGACCATTCGAGTATCCGCCAGCCGACTGAGACGTGCGGGAAATTCGCTGCCATCGGTGGCCAGCAACGCGAGAAGATCCCACCACGAGCCGGCCCGGAAACGGCGGCGCTCTCGCTCACGGTCGACGATGAGCCGGACCACGACCGACTGGACGCGCCCCGCCGAGAGCGGCGAGCGGCTTACCGGGTCCACCGGAGAGATCTTCTTCCACAACAGAGGCGACAGACCGTATCCGACCAGTCGATCCAGAATCCGGCGAGCCTGCTGGGCATCGACCTGTTGAAGATCGATTTCTCCCGGGTTCGCCAGCGCGGCGAGCACCGCTTCCTCTGTCAGGTCGTTGAACTTCAATCGGAGGAACCTGTTCCCGTCGTCGCTCCCGTAGCCGAGCTTCTGAGCGATGTGATAGCCGATCGCTTCGCCTTCCCGATCCGGATCCGTAGCAATCAGAATGTCCTCGGCCGCCTTCGCCTTCTTCCGGAGGGACTCGATGAGCTTGCCTTTGCCCCTCACGGTCTGGTAATCCGGCTCGTAGCCGTTCTCCACATCGACCGCGAGACCCTTCTTCGGCAGATCTACTACGTGACCTGATGTGGCCTCGACCGTGTAGTCCTTGCCGAGGTACTTGCCGATCGTGATCACCTTGGTCGGTGACTCCACGATCACGAGGTGTTTTGCATTCCGGCTCGCCATTCCGTCTATGACTCCAGACTCGAGTTCGGGTTGGCTGTCTCGTCGGTTCGGGTGGCTTCCGCGTTTTCGATCAGCGCCGCCACCCTGTCCGCCACCTGGGCGGCGGTTCGGTCCGAGGTGTCTACGGTATACTCGGACATGCCGTACGACGGCAACCGCTGTTCGAGAAGCCCCTGCAACACTTTTTCGGGCGAATCGTTCACCAGAAGAGGCCGCGTTGTGGCCGAGGACGCCAGTCGCTTTGCCGCCTCCCGGGCGGACACCTGCAGCCAGACGCGCACGGCCGTCGGCCACTCGTCGCACAGCCCGGGGGTTGTCATCCAACCACCTCCGGTCGCCAGCACGATCGGCGTCATGAGCGAGAGAGAGCGAGTCGCCGCCTCCTCCCGCCTGCGAAATCCGGACTCGCCTTCGAGGCGGAAGATCTCCGGAATCGACATGCCGGCGGATCGTTCGATCTCATGGTCGAGATCGAGGAACGGTACCGACCAGCGTTCGGCGAGCAGCCTGCCGACGGTGCTCTTTCCCGAGCCCGACAGTCCGACGAGGAGGATCGGCACGGACGGCGACGTCATCGGACCGACCGGACGGACAAGCCGGCGGACCTCACGGAGAGCGAAACGGCGCGGCCTCGTTCATCCGCTCCAGGCCCGCCTCGAGATTGGCCTTCAATTCGACCATCGAATCGCCACCGAACTTCTCGAGCACGGCGTCGGCGAGGACGATTGCCAGCATCGCTTCCCCTACTACGGCGGCGGCCGGGACCGCGCAGACATCGCTGCGCTCGCGTACCGCCTCGGCCGTCTCCCCGGTTTCCAGATCCACACTGGACAGGGGCCGAGTCAGGGAGCTGAGCGGCTTCATCGCCACTCGTACCACGAGTGGCTCGCCGGTCGTCATCCCCCCTTCGAGCCCTCCGGCACCATTTCGACTGCGTCGGAAGCCACCGGCGCGTCGCTGCGCCGGATCGACAGAGATTTCGTCGTGGACCAGGGACCCCGGCAGTCCGGCAGCCTCGAATCCGAGACCGATCTCGACTCCCTTCATCGCCTGTATGGAGAGCATGGCGGCGCCGATCCGCGCGTCGAGCCGCCGGTCCCAGGAAACATGACTGCCGAGGCCCAGCGGAACGCCACGCGCTACCACTTCGAACACGCCGCCGAGGGTGTCCCCGTTCGCAGCAGCTTCGGCGATCGCCGTGCGCATACGATCGGAAGCCTCCTCATCGATGCAACGCACGTCGGACGCATCGGAAACACGGTTCAGTTCGGAGATTCCGTCTCCTCGAACATCGGCGCGGGCAGGGCCGATCGCCACGACGTGGCTGCCGATCTCGATTTCGAGCTCCCGCAGGAAGGTCCGGGCGATCGCTCCGGCTGCCACACGAGCCGAAGTCTCCCTGGCGCTCGCCCGCTCCAGGATGTCTCGGGCATCCCTGCGACCGTACTTGAGCAGACCGACGAGATCGGCATGCCCGGGTCGTGGAAGCAGGACACGACGGAGCTCGGCGGCGTCGGAGTCGGGGCGGGCTTCCACCGACATCGGAATCTGCCAGTTGACATGGTCTCGATTGGGGATCGCGATCGCCACCGGCGAGCCGATCGTCTCTCCCAGGCGAACGCCCGCGACGATGCGTCCGGCGTCCCTCTCGATCTGCATCCGGCCGCCCCGACCGTAGCCCAGCTGCCGGCGGGCGAGATCGCGAGCCACGTCTTCGGGCGTGACGGGGAGGCCGGCAGGCACTCCCTCGACGATGACGTACATCCCTTCGCCGTGTGACTCACCGGCGGTGGTAAATCGAAAATGTCCGCGCATGGTTCTCCCGGTCGGTTGCGATCGACCGGATAGCCTACTCGGTCGGCAGCCCGAAACAAAGCGGGGCCCGGCCTGAGCCGGACCCCGCGGGTCGATGGGCGGGACTTCGCCTCTCGACGCTATTCCACGATGTGCGGCGTGACGAGGATGATCAGATCCTGCTTCGTCTCTCGGGTCTTGGTCGTGCGGAAGAGCGCGCCGATCACCGGGATGTCCATGAGAAGAGGGATTCCGGTTTCCGAACGCTCCACCTCGCTGAGCGTGAGGCCGCCGATCACCATCGTCTCCCCGTCGTCCAGCAGAAGCCGGGTCTGTCCGATCTGCTTCTTGAACGTATAGCCGACGTCCGGGATGTCCGTCTGAATCCCGGATCTCTCCGCCGACACGTCCAGCAGAATCTGCAGGTTGTTGGTGATATGCGGCGTCACCTCGAGAATGATCCCTGTGTCCTCGTACTGGACCGTGGCCTGCGCCTGAACGTTTCCGGTTCCCGTGTCGAGCACGCGCACCGGCGTCTTCTCGCCGACCTGGATCCGGGCGCGATGGTTGTCCACGACCTGGATCGAGGGCGCGGCCTGCACGTCGGACAGCTGATGCTGCTCGAGCGCCTCGATGAACGCCGAGAGAGAGAAATCGCCGAACGCCGTGGAGGCGAGAATCTGCAGCGAAGGACTGAGAACCCGATCGTTCGCGTTGGCCAGCGCCGCGATCGAGTTTCCGGCGAGATCCACCAGGGTCTCGTTCGTGAGTTCACCGGGGTTGAACGGGTCGGGTACCGAGATCACTTCGTTGATCGAGTTCCCATAGGTGTTTCCGTTCACGTCCTTCAGATCGTACACGATGCCCAGTTCCTGCACGTCGGTTCGATCGACGAAAATGATCTTGGCATCGATCGAAACCTGCGGTGTCTGACGATCCAGGCTGCGGACGAGAGTGTCCATCCGTGCGACGACCGACGGCACATCGGTCACGATCACCGAATTGGCGCCCTGATACGCCACGACCTGACCTCGGTTGGGCGTCGCGAGCTGCTCGAGAGTCTTCGCGACCGAATCCGCTCCGGCATAGTTGATCCGGAACACGCGGGTCTCGGTCTGAAGCGTGTCGCGAGTGCGCAGTCCCTCCAGGGCGTCGACGATCAGAATCCCCTCGGACTGCAATCGCCAGCCCAGCCCCTGGGCTGCCAGAATCGCGTCCAGCGCCACGTCCCAGCGCTGGTTGCGGATGTCCACGACGCGAACGGTCATCTCGGCGGCCGCGGCGCTCGGTACGATCGAGACGCCGGCGTACTCCGAGAGTCGCCATCGGGGTTCGGAAAAGTGACCCGCAACCTGCCCGGTTCTGCCTCCACGTCGTAGGAAGGAACCCTCTCCAGGTCGAATACGAGCCGAAGGACGCCGGGGCGGAACCAACTGCTTCGCAGGCGCTCCACTCCGCCCCTGCCGATCGCCTCGTAGCTGTCGCTCGGAAGCCCCGCAGAGGCTCCCGTCAGGTCGAGGATCAGCCGGGGCGGTTCCGCCAGCGCGAAGTCCCGGAAACTGACCTCGCCGGATGTCACCACGACGATCTCGGTCTCCGATCCGACCGGGGTGATCCGCACTTCCTGGATCGCGCCGGGGCCGCCGCCCGCGATCGCGAGCAGCGTGGACAAGAGAATCGCTTTGAGGATCATCCGCCCTGCTCCTTCTCCTGGCTCTTGAGGCGCAGCGTCTCCTGCCTGCTGACGCCGAATGCCGATACGACGAAGTCGACTTCGGAAGCGCGGACCCGGACCAGCTTCGCACCGCCGATCAGATCCCCCTCCCAGACCCGATAGCGCTTGCCCGTGGCACGATCGGTGAGCACGGCGATGCTGCCGGTCGTGGGACTGTACACGATTCCGCTCAGGTTCAGGTCCTCGAACCTCGGCCCCAGTTCATCCCCGGCCGACAGAGGCTCGAACGGGTCCCTGCGCTGGCCCCCGGGATAATAGAAGGTCTCCCGCTCGAGTGCCCCGGTGGACGCCGTCGCGACGGTGTCCACGATCGCATCGGACCGCTCCCCCGATTCCTGCGCCCGGGCCTCGAGCGGATACAGGAGGAGAATCAGGACCGGGACCGCAGCCACCATCGCTCTTCGCATTTCAGCCTTCCTGCTCTTCGGTTGGCCGCGATTGCGGGTTTCCGACCACGAACGTCTCGAGCTGGAAGGCCACCCGGACACGCTGGCGTCCCGACGGTGTGGCCTGCGCGGGGATGATCTGCGTCACCCTGGGCCGGACGATCCGATCGAAGGAGGCCACGCGGGTCAGGAACGTCCCGACCGCGTGATACTCGCCCTCGATCTCCATCTGCCATTCCTGCCGCAGCAACGTTCCCGCGCTGTCCGCCGCCACCGGGGGCAGGGGCTCGACGTTGATCAGCTCCAGATTCAGCGCCTGAGTCTGAGTGGCAATCGCCTCGTAGATCGCCGGGACCTCCGACCCCGAGGGAACGAGCCGCTGCAGCGTCGTGAATTGCCGCTCGGCTGACGAGAGTCGATCGCGAAGTCTCTGGAGATCTCCGATCCGGGCCTCGGCGAGCTCGTTCTGCAACTCGAGCGTCTCGACGCGATCGGCCTGCTCGACCATCTCCTCCGCGCGGGAACGGTATACGTAGACGTAATAGAGCGCGGCGGCGGCAATGCAGAGAATGACGACAAGCAGCATGCTCTGCTGACGTTGTTCCTGAGGCATCAACGCCATGTTCAGTCTCCCTCAGGATCCGTCGGACCGGAGGACGAGCCCGTCGGGTCCTCGTACGAGACCAGCAGCTTGAACGCCTGGGCGGCGACGTTTTCGACCTCTGCCTGCTGGCTTCCCATGATCCGGACCTGCTTCACGTAACGGGACGACTGCAGGTTGCGCACGAACCGGGTGACGGCCAGCGGATTCGCCGCGATCCCGTCGAGCTGCACCGCGAGCCCCGGAAGCGGCGTTTCGACGCGCACGGCCGTGAGCCAAGTGTATTCGGGCAGCGCACGGCTCACCTCGTCGAGCAGGTGCGGCCACACGAAACGCCCCTCGTCGAGCGCCTGCACCAGTTCGAGCCGTTCCCGTATCTGCCTTTCTCGGTCGATCAGACTGTCACTGAGCACCCGCAGGTCCGCCAGGCGTATCGAGTCTTCGCGCGCTTCCTCGAGGCGGACCTCGAGCTCGGCGGCGTTCGATCTCTGAGTGAACCACATGCCACCGATCACCAGCGCCGATAGAACGAACGCGGATACGGCCGCGACCGTCCAAGGATCCCGACCGTCGCTTCCCCGGCTCCTCCCGATCCATGCCGGGGCGGACAGCGCCGTCCGACGCCTCTTGCCGGTCCGGCCACCGGTCGGGTGGAGATTGACCTCGATCACGCGATTCTCCGCAACGCGAGTCCGACCGACAGCATCATCATCGGCGCGATCGCCCTCGCGGCGTCGAGATCCAGCGCACCCGGTTTGACGCCCAGCCGTTCGATCGGATTGGCGACCTTCGTCTCGATCTCGAGTCGCTCGGCCAGGGCCTCTGCGACTCCCGGAACGTGAACTCCGCCCCCGCACAGGTACAGCCGGCCCAGGTTGGCACCCACTTCCTGAGTCTCCAGAAATGCCGTAGCCCGCTCGATGCCGCGACCCACCTCCTGTGCCCGCTCATAGAGGAAAGACCGAAGCCGTTCGTCAGCCCCTTCGCCGCGCAGCACGCTCTCGGCCTCATCGGCTAGCATGCCTCGCTCGCGCTGGAGATCCAGGGAGAGCCGCCGCGTGCCGAAGCTGAGGTCCCGCGTCAGAACGGGAACACCGTCTTCGAGAATGTTCACGTTCGTCGTCTCGTGGCCAATGCTCACGAGACTGGAGAGACCGCGCATCGCCTCCGGATAGTTGAGCTCCAGCGCATTGTGGAGGGCGAAGGCATCGACGTCTATGATCCGCGGATTGAGGTTCGCTTCCTCCAGGAGTGCCACCTTGTTCTCGACCAGTTCGCG
>JARRPA010000085.1:0-6373 GCA_037383305.1 Gemmatimonadota bacterium
CCGCGAACGCGGCCATGGACCGGTGTAAGACGTGGGACTGATGCCGATGCGGGGGTGCAGGAAGCGAACCGGGACGGAGGCTTCCAGCGAAGAGCCCGTTGTCCCACTCGAGCGACCCGTCCCGCTGCTCGGACAGGGCTGTTTTCCGCCCAGTTCGGACGAAAATCGGGCGATTCGGGAGTGAATGTTGCCGGACGGCAGGGCCCCGGCCCTGTACCCGGCCGCGACCCTCGGCCGGACCGCCGCCGATCAGGGAGACAAAGCGACTCAGCTCGTGCCACCGAGGCCGTGCCGGAGCGCTCGGGAGGCGGTATGCTCCTGCCGCTCTTTGCGCCCACCGGCCTCGAACCCCTGGACCCGGATGTGATGCCGTGACGAACCGTCCGTTGCCCGCCCCGCGCCTCGCGAGCGACCGATCCGTGGAATTCGCGATCGCCACCCGCCGGACCCGACGCACCTTTCTACCCGAGCCTCTCAGCGAGGATCAGGTGGCGCAGCTCCTCTGGTCGGCGCAGGGGATCACCGACGCCGGGGGAGGATTGCGCGCCGCTCCGTCCGCGATGGAGTCGTATCCCCTCGAGTTGTACGTGGCGACCGGAGAGGGAGTGTGGCACTACCTGCCGGCTGCCCATGCGCTGGAGCAGCGATCCCGGCAGGACATCCGGCCTTCGATCCGCGCCGGAGCACACGATCAGGAGTCGATCACGTCGGCGCCGGTCGTCTTTCTGTTCTCCGCGGTCTACGCTCGGGCGGCAGCCAAGCTCGGACCGGGCTCCGAACCTTACGTCCACATGGACCTGGGCCATGCGGCGCAGAATCTTCTTCTGCAAGCGACGGCGCTGGACCTGGCGGGCGTACCGATTGCCTGGCTCGAAGCGGATCTCATCCGGACGGCGTTCGACCTGCCGGAGGAGCTGGTGCCGCTCTATCTCGTTCCCGTGGGTCGCCCGGCCTAGTCGCCCACCGCGGGTCGGCGACCGGGGTTCTTTCGGGTTCCCGGGCACGGCGACCGGGAGCCATCGATGGCCGGGTGCCCGGATGGGCCGAAGCGTCCCAATTCACTCCGCCGGATTCGACGGCCTGTCCCGCCTGCCGCTGGAGATCTGTCCGCGCCCGAGGCCGGGCGCGAAAAATATGTACAGCGGCAAGATGTTATCAGTATTCGCTTTAGCTCCTACCTGTCCCTCGCTCCACGTGCGTGTGTTCGGGCGTGATGACTTGGCATACCTGTTGCCCATTGCAGGATCGACTGCTTGTTCCCAGCGGCAGATGACGATTCCGGCGACGGTCCCGGCGCAGTCTCGCCCCGGACTCACCGCCCGTCGGATCTGGGACCGGGGTCGGACGCGACAGAGCGACCCGCGGATCCGATAGATCGGTGACGTTCAGAGCTGATCCGGGTGGCACCGGAGGAACCGGACCGCCCGGTGGTTCACGGTAGATCTCGATTCATGGACGGGAGCTCGACTCCCGCGGCCGGCGGAGTTTCGTCGGTGTGCGCGACACCCCGATGCGATCGGAGTCGCGCGTTGCCGAAGCGGAACGACCGTACCACCACCAGGAGGACAGACATGGTGCTTCCCACCCTCGACTCCACGCCTCGCGATCCGTCGGGCCTGGACCGCCGGGATTTCGTCAAGGTGTGCAGCATGGCGGCGGCAGCCGTCGGATTGCCGTCCGAGGCGGCGGCGGCGATGGTCGCGAACGTCCAGGCGGGCCGGAAGCCCTCCGTGATCTGGCTGCACAACCAGGAATGCACCGGCTGCACGGAGTCGCTGCTGCGCACCAACCACCCGACGCTGGACGAGCTGATCATCGATCTGATCAGTCTCGACTACCACGAGTCGCTGATGGTGGCGGCCGGGCACCAGGCCGAAGAGGTCCTCCAGACGGCGATCGAGGAGAACAAGGGCGCCTACATTCTGGTGATCGAAGGCGCGATCCCGATGAAGGATGACGGCATCTACTGCAAGATCGGCGGTCGCACCTCGAAGGATCTGGTCAGCGAAGTCGCCGAGAGTGCGGGAGCGATCATCGCGATAGGATCCTGTGCCTCGTGGGGAGGAATCCCCTCTGCGGCACCGAATCCCACGGGCGCCGTGGGAGCGCCGACGCTTCTCGAGGGCAAGACGGTCGTGTCGATCCCCGGCTGCCCCTCGAACCCGTACAATTTCCTCGGCGTCGCCCTCCAGTACGCCACCTTCGGAACCCTGCCCGAATTGGACGCGCTCGGACGACCGAAGTTCGCGTACGGCAGATATATCCACGAGCATTGTCCCCGACGAGCGCACTTCGACGCGGGCCGCTTCGTCAAGCAGTTCGGCGACGAAGGCCACCGGCAGGGCTGGTGCCTCTATCAGATGGGATGCAAGGGTCCCGTCACCCATGCCAACTGTTCGACGCTGAACTTCGGGGAAGTGGACGATGCCTGGCCGATCGGGATCGGGGCACCCTGCTTCGGATGCACGGAACAGGGCGTCGGTTTCACGATCGGGAAGTTCGAGACCGTCGAGATCACGGAGGCTACGCCCCCCGCGACCTATCCCCCGATCTTCTCGAGTCGCGAAGGACCGAACCCGTGGGCCACGATGGCGCTCGGTGGCATCATCGGCGGAGCGATCGGTGGAGGAATCATCGCCGCCAAGAAGGTGAGTCAGCCCTCCGAGGATGAAATCGGGCTGGGGGAGGTGTGACGATGAACATCTCGAGGCGGGGAGCCCTGAAGGTCGCCGCTTTTGGCGCGGCGACCGCGGCGGGTGCCCGGAAGGCCGAGGCCCGTGAGAAGAAAATGGCGCCTCCCGACGCCACCGGCATGCTCTATGACGCGACGCTCTGCATCGGGTGCAAGGCCTGCGTCGCCGCCTGCCGCGACGCCAACGACCTGGAGCTCGAAAAGAGCAGCACTCTCTACGACGATCCGGTGGATCTCTCCGCGAATACCTGCAACATCATCAAGTACTACGATGGCGGCGGTGACGGCGAAGGAGAGGTCTCTTTCGTCAAGCAGCAGTGCATGCACTGCATCGACCCGGCCTGCGCCGCGGCCTGCATGATGGGCTCGTTTCAGAAGCGGCAGAACGGAATCGTGACCTGGAAACCGGACCGTTGCATCGGGTGCCGCTACTGCCAGGTCGCCTGTCCGTTCAGCATTCCGAAGTTCGAATGGAATTCGCCGATTCCCGCGATGGTGAAGTGCCAGATGTGCCTCGCCAAGGCGGGAACCACGGAGGAAGGCCAGCTGAACGAGGTCGGCCAGCCGGCGTGCACGGAAGTGTGTCCCCGGCAGGCCGTCATTTACGGTCCGTACGAGGAGCTGAAGGCGGAAGCGCTGCGCCGGATCGCCGAGAATCCCGACCGCTACGAGGACCACGTGTACGGTCTCGAAGAGGCCGGCGGGACGCAGGTTCTCTACCTGACGACGAAGGGCGTTCCCTTCGCGAAGCTCGGTCTGCCGGAGCTCGGACCGGAGCCGGTCCCGGCGCTGCCGGTCGGGCTTCAGCACACGATCTACAAGGGATTCGTAGCGCCGATCGCCGTGTACGGCATCGTGGCGGGCCTGGTGTGGCGATCGCGTCGGCAGCACGACGCGGCCGGTGAGGAGGTGGGCGCGTGAACAACAACGGACACGGAGTACCCAGTCCGGTCGGTGGTCCGATCATGACGCCGGTCATGAAAATCTGTCTCGCGCTCGCCGGAATCACGGGGCTGCTCCTCGTGTTCCGATTCCTCGTCGGGCTCGGGCCGGTCACGAACATGACCGACGGGCACCCGTGGGGCCTGTGGATCGCGTTCGATGTCGTTACGGGCACCGCGCTGGCCTGCGGCGGATACGCCGTCGCGCTGCTGATCTACGTCTTCAACAAGGGCAAGTACCATCCGCTGATCCGCTCAGCGATCCTCACCAGCGCTCTGGGATATACCCTCGGAGCGATCGGTGTGATCATCGATCTGGGTCGCCCCTGGTGGACCTGGAAGCTGCCGATCTTCTTCTGGACCTGGAACCTGGATTCGGTCCAGCTGGAAGTCGCCCTCTGCATCATGCTCTACACGGCAGTGCTCTGGATCGAGATGGCGCCGGTGTTCATGGAGCGCTGGGAGCAGGAGGACGAAAAGCCGAGGTTGCAGGAGTTCTCGCGCAAGTGGACTCCGATCCTGATGAAAGCCATGCCCTGGCTCATCGCGCTCGGCATCGTGCTGCCGACGATGCACCAGTCCAGCCTGGGATCGATGATCCTCCTCGCGGGACCGAAGCTGCATCCCCTCTGGCTCACGCCCTGGCTGCCCTTCTTCTTCCTCGTCTCCTGTATCGCCATGGGATACGGAATGGTGGTTCTGGAGACGATGTGGTCCCGGACCGTCTATTCCCGCTATCGGGAGACCTCGATTCTGACGGCGCTCTCTCCGGCCATGGTGGTGGTGCTCCTGGTCTGGGTCGGCGTGCGTCTGTTCAACGTCGTGGCGACGGGCAAGACCGGGTACCTGTTCAATCTCGATCGGTTCTCGATCCTCTTCTGGCTCGAAGTCCTGCTGTTCCTCGTTCCGGCGATCATCCTGATGCTGAAGCCGACGAGGACAGACCGGGATCGCGGACGACTTTTCATGGCTTCCGGCATGATGGTGACCGGCGGGATGCTGCACCGGTTCACCGCCTACTGGTTCGCCTACAATCCGGGCGAGCACTGGAACCTGTATTTTCCCTCGTTGTTCGAGATCTTCGTGACCGTAGGGCTGATTGCCGCCGAGGTCGCGGCGTTCATGTACATCATCAAGAAGTTCCCGATTCTGACCGGCCGTCCTTCCGCGGCCCTGCCCACGTGAGGAGTGAGACATGGCACGCATCGTCGTAGATCCGGTCACCCGCATTGAAGGACATCTCCGAATCGACGTTGAGGTGACGGGGGGCTCGGTGCAGAAGTCCTGGGCCTCCGGACAGATGTGGCGGGGCATCGAGGTCATCCTGCAGGGCAGGGACCCGCGCGACGCCTGGCTGTTCACGCAGCGATTCTGCGGAGTCTGCACGACCGTTCATGCGATTACCTCGGTTCGCGCAGTGGAGAACGCGCTCGACCTCGAGGTCCCGTTGAACGCCCAGTACATCCGGAACCTGATCCTGATGGCGCACGCCATGCATGATCACATCGTCCATTTCTACCACCTGTCGGCTCTCGACTGGGTGGACATCACGTCGGCGCTGCAGGCCGACCCGGTGGCCACCTCGCGACTGGCCGAGAGCCTCTCTCCCTGGCCCTACAACAGCGTGCAGGCGATGCGCGCGACCAAGGGGAAGCTGGAGAGCATCGTCGCCAGTGGTCAGCTGGGCATCTTCGCGAACGGCTACTGGGGGCACCCGGCAATGAAGTTGCCGCCGGAGGTGAACCTGCTCGCGGTCAATCACTATCTGCAGGCGCTGGAGTACCAGAGGAAAGCGAATCAGATCGTCACCATCCTCGGATCCAAGACGCCCAACATCCAGAATCTCGCCGTGGGCGGAGTCGCGAATGCGATCAACCTGGACAACCAGGCGACGCTCAACATGACCAAGCTGTACCAGATCAAGGATCTTTTCGACGAGGTTCTCGCCTTCGTGCAGCAGGTATACATCCCGGACATTCTCGCGGTCGGTTCGTTGTACCCGGACTGGCTCGGATACGGGGCGGGAGTGAAGAACTACCTGGCCGTCCCGGATCTCCCGCTCGATACGGCGGGCACGCAGTTCGATCTGCCGGGCGGAACGATCATGAACGGCGATGTCTCCACGGTGAAGCCGATCTCACGCTTCGGCGACGAATATTTCCGCGACAACGTCGAAGAGTCGATCGCGCACTCCTGGTACGACGGCGACTGGTCCCGTCACCCGTACGAAGAGGAGACGGTCGCCAACTACACCGACTTCCAGGACGACGGAAAGTACAGCTGGGTCAAGTCTCCGCGATTCGCCGGAGAAGCGATGCAGGTGGGCCCGCTCGCGCAGGTACTCGTCGGCTACGCGCAGGGGCACGAGCTCACCGTGAAGTGGGTGGACACGGCCCTGTCGGAGCTGCGCAGCCGGACCGGCGTGAACGTCGGCGTCGGCCACGTCCAGTCCACGCTCGGCCGTCACGCGGCCCGTGCGCTTCGGACGGCGATCATCGGCGATCTGGCCCTGAAGCACTGGGGCCTGCTGGTCGAGAACATCGGCAGCGGCGATACGGACATCTTCAACGCGCCCGTGTTCCCCAGGGGCGAGCAGCGGGGCTTCGGCTTCCACGAGGCACCGAGAGGCGCCCTGTCGCACTGGGTCGTGATCGAAAACGGAAAGATCAAGAACTACCAGGCCGTGGTTCCGACGACCTGGAACGCGAGCCCGCGGGACGCGGCCGGCCAGATCGGTCCG
>JARRPA010000086.1:0-6325 GCA_037383305.1 Gemmatimonadota bacterium
GAACTCCGAGTTACCGGCTGCCTGGAGAAAGTCGTCGAGTATCGGTTCGATCCGACTTCCGAGTTGCACCGGTCCGACGGCCCTGCCCGCCTCGGACGCCTCGGGCTCCAGAACGAACCGCTGCACCGCTCCACCGCGATCGACGAGGCTCGCGGCGCCGACCTCCTCCCAATCGTGATCGTCGCCGGCGATCCAGAAGCTGGCGAGTGCGGGCCGACCGGTGGCGTCCTCGATCCGTCGTGCGTGGGAAGCCGCCGTCAAGATCTTGTAGAGGGTGAAGAGCGGGCCGAGAAACAGGCCCGGTTGCTGACCGGTGCTGACCAGAACGCCCCGGCCATCGAGGATCGCCTCGAGTCTTTCGGCCGCGGCACTGCTGGTCGTTTCGAAGGCCGCACTCCCGACGGCGCTCCGACGCCCCGCCGAGATGGCTTCCTCCGATCCGGCCGGGTGCAGAAGTCGCGCGGCCTGACCGACTTCGTCCTGAAGATCTCCGGCCACCGTGCCTGGCGGTCCGGACCGAAGACGGCGGAAATGGGGACCGGAAAACGATTCCCCGCTCACGCCGCGACTCCAGCGAGGATGAGGCGGGCCGAGCTCGAATCGAACGCGGCGCCATCGTAATCCCCGAAGCGGTGCCGCGTCTGCAGCCCCACGTCGCGTAGCAGCCGAGCGAGCTGGTCTGCTTCATACAAACGTACGCGCTCCTCGTACCGACGCACCTCATCCCCTTCGTCGGCGTTCAGAGTGATCGTCTTCACGACGGTGTCTTCCTGAATCTCCCGAGCGACGCTGACGTCGTATCCGCGAATCCGGCCCGACTCGCTCGGGACCAGTTCCCGCCGCACCCGATCGGCATTCAGGAAATCGAGCATGAAACTCCCTCCCGGTCGCATCACCCGGTGCATCTCCGCCGCCGCGACCCGATCCTGCTCCCCCGTCGCAAAATAGCCGAAGGAGGTAAAGAAGCTCGTGAGCCCTGCGAAGCTCCGATCCTCGAACGGCAATCGTCTCATGTCGCCTCTCACCAGCTGTGCCTTGGGACTCTCCCGGCGCGCACGCTCGAGCATCGTGATCGACAGGTCCAGGCCGGCTGCGTGAACTCCGGCCGCGAGAAGTTCCCGCAGGTGGCGGCCGGCGCCACAGGCGAGGTCCAGAACGGAACCGGCGGGGGGAGGGGCCCGATCGAGGTAGAGGCGGACTGCCCTTCGAGCTTCCTGGACGTCCCGATGCGGATAGATGGCGAGATACTCGTCTCCGAACCAGGCCCGAAACCAGTCCCTCGGCGCGGATTCCGACGAGCGCGTCACGTTCGGCCCACCTTGTGATACGGTTCGCCTCGCAGCAGCGTGCCGGCGCGGTACAGCTGTTCCGTCAGAACGAGACGGGCCAGTTCGTGAGGTAGCGTCATCCGGGAGAGCGACAGCTGCTGATCGCAGCGCTGGATCACCGAGGGATCGAGTCCGAATGCCCCTCCGATCAGGAAGGCGACGCCCGGCTTGCCGTACGTCTCCATCTCTCCGAGACGGTCGGCGAGCTCCCGCGAGCCGATCGTTCTTCCTGACCGTGTCAGCGCCCAGGTCTCCAGCGTACCGGGAAGACGGCGCATCAGGAGATCTCCCTCTGCCGCTCGTGCTTGATCCGGGTCGCGCGGCCCTTTCTGCCTGGGCTTCAGGACCACCGACTCGTACGCGAAGTAGTGGGCGAGGCGACTTTCGTACTCACGGATCGCTTCCGCGATCCCGGGATGCCGGGGAGTTCCGATGCTGAGGACCAGTGTACTCAGGCTCATCGCACGAGCACCGTATCGCGAAGAAACCGTTCGTTGTCCCGGTACGGGTGACTCTCCGTGAAGTGCAGCCCGCGGCTCTCTCTCCGCCGCTGCGCCGAACGCACGATCAGGGTCGCCACTTCCCGCATGAACTCGATCTCCCGGCCGCGGAATCCGCCGGTTCCGGTCCCGTCGCGCGCAATCGGGCGTTCCGACAATCGGTCCAGCTCCTCGCGCGCCCTTTCGAGTCGTTCATCCGAGCGCACGATTCCCACGTTCTCCCACATCAGAGATCGAATTCGGTCTTCCACATCGGTCGGGTCCTGGCCCTCCTGGCTGATATCCGGGATGGAGAATTCCTGCTCGACCGGAGGCGTCAACTCCAACAGGTCACGGCGCAGACGCTTCGCTGCTCGATGCGAGAACACGACCGCCTCCAGGAGCGAGTTCGACGCCAGACGGTTTGCCCCGTGCACTCCCGTGCAGGCGATCTCTCCGGCCGCGAAGAGCCCGGCCAGAGAGGTCCTGCCATCCCAGTCGGTCAACAGTCCACCACACTGATAGTGCGCGGCCGGCACCACCGGGATCGGATCGTCGGGGATGTCGATCCCATCCTCCAGGCAGACGCTCCGAATGTAAGGGAATCTCTCGATCACCCTGTCGGCGGGAATCGAGGAGAGATCGAGCAGAACGTGCGGATCGCCGGATCGCTTCATCTCCGCGTCGATCGCACGGGCGACGACGTCTCTCGGAGCGAGAGACGCCGCCGGGTGGTACTCCTCCATGAACGGGCTTCCGTCGAGCCGTCGGAGGATCGCACCCTCGCCCCGAACCGCCTCCGATATGAGGTGGGCCCGGGATTCCGCCGGAAAAAGCGCGGTCGGGTGAAACTGGACGAACTCGAGATTCGCTACGGCGGCACCCGCAGCGTATCCCATCGCTATGCCGTCACCGGTGGCGATCGCGGGATTGGTCGTGTGCCGGTACAGGTAAGCACACCCCCCTGCGGCCAGAACGACGGCCCTCGCGTCCACCTGCACCCAGCGGGCTCCATGCACGTCCAGAACCAGCCCACCCGAGCAGCGACTCCTCTGAGAGATCCGATCCTGCGTCGTCTGCAGGGACCAGACCACGTGGTCTTCCAGCACCCGGATCCGGGGCTCGGCAGCTACGGCGGCCAGAAGCGCGCGCTCGATCTCGCGGCCGGTGAGATCGGCGGCATGGAGAATCCTCCGGCGGCTGTGCCCGGCTTCCCGACCGAGAGCGAATCGGTTCGCCTCCCGCGTGAACTGCACGCCCCACTCGATCAGCTCCCGGATCCGATCCGGACCCTCTCGGACCAGCTCTTCGACGGCGCGGAGGTGACAGAGACCCGCGCCGGCCACCAGAGTGTCCGACAGATGCAGGTCGGGAGAGTCACCCGGATCGAAGACGGCGGCGACCCCGCCTTGAGCGTAGTTGGTGTTGGACTCGACTCGTTCCTTCTTCGTCGCGACCAGCACATCCGCGTAGGCCGCGGCCTTCAGGGCAAAACTGAGACCCGCGATTCCGCTGCCGACGACGAGCACGTCCGTACGAAGTCGTTCCGATCCCTTCATTTCCGTTCTCCCGGATATTCGAACCGCTCTGTCAAGCCGATTCCGGCGCTCGCCGTTCGAATCACTCCGTCGCGGCGCCGGCGCTTCCCGTCTCCCCAGTCCGGCCGCTCCTCGAGATACCATACCGGACGGTCGTTCGCGAGAAGAGGGCCGAGCTTCACGGCATCCTTCAATGTACAGACGACGCCTTCGCCGCCGGCCCGGATCTGAGACAGTGCCGCCGGCCCGAAGGGCTCGTGATCTCGAAACGCCAATCGGCCGGCGGGTGTCAGGCCCAGCGCATCCACCGACTCGAAGAAGGGCTCCGGCCACATGACCCCCGCCACGGCGACGCATTTCGTTCCGGGCTCTCTTCCCTCCGCCAGCCGGTTCCCGGGTCGCAGACCGGACGCTCGAAGCTGACAGCGAACCAGAAGGGTCCGAGGACAAACGCCTCGAACCTCCTCGACGAGCTTTCTGACGCTCGCCTCTTCCGGTGGCCCACGGTGCACGAGAATGATGGCGTCGGCCCGGTCGAGACTGGACCAGCGCTCCCGGAACGGCCCGGCAGGGAGCCTTCTCCGGGCCGTCATCGCTGCACTGAGGGTATCGATGCAGAGGCATTGAAGATCGGATCGGATTTTTCGATGCTGGAAGCCGGAGTCGAGGACCACGGAACGGGCACCGGCTCTCACGGCGCGGACGATGGCCGCCCCCCGATTCGTGTCGTCCTCCACCGGCACATCCGGGTTCAGGAGCTTCTGAACCTCCGCCTCGTCCGGAATCCCGCCCGTGATCAACGCCGGGCGACAACCTCCTTCCAGCAACCACTCTGCGATGGCGGCAGACACCGGCGTCTTGCCGCTACCGCCCGAAGTAAGACCGCCGACCGAGATCACGGGGACGCTCGACCGTCTGCCGCGCAGGATCCCTGCGTCGTAGAGCAGGTCTCGGCCATCGTGCACCATGCCGTAGAGCACCGAGGCGACGCTCATGCCGACACCGGGTCCGTCGCTCCAGGCGTCACGGATCCGACGCTCGAGTTCGGCCCGAAGAGAGAGACGCGACCCCGTCATGCCGGCCGGTACTTCGGCCAGCGGCGCTGCGCGACCGACTCGCAGAGGTCGACCAGCGTCTCGAGCCGCGAATCCAGCTCACGCTGGCATCTTTGCACGTCTCCGGACGCCAGCGAGGAGGGAATGGAAATGGGCTCGCCGTAGGCCACGTATACCTGCGCCCGGGGGTACGGGACGAGAAATCGATCCCAGCTGTCGAGACAGCGGGCGGAAGCTGGAATGGCGACCACGGGAACGAGGGGTATGCCGGCACGGGAGGCGATGAGCACCGACCCGGGTTTCGAACGTCGCGCGGGGCCACCCGGGCCATCGACGGTCAGAGCGAGCGCGCGACCGGCGTCCGTCGCTCGGACCATCTCCTCGATCGCACGACTTCCCCCCCGGCTGCTGGACCCGCGAACGACCTCGAATCCCAGGCGCTCCACGATCGGCGTCGCGAGGTCGCCATCCCGACTTCGAGAGATCATGACGGCGATCTCCTCGTCCCGATGCCTCAGCATCAGCATCAGAAGGTGCTGATGCCAGAGGGAGTAGATCTCCCTCTGGGCACGCCGCCTCGGAGGGCCGAGGCTGCCATCGGCCGGCTTGACCTCGATGAAGCGCCAGGTCACGGCGAGCGATCGCAGAATCCCGGGGGCGAGAATCGCCGTCCAGCGTCGAAGGAGTGGACTCAAGAGGCTGCCCCGTTCGCCGGATCCAGAGCCGCGACGCACCGTCGCGCGACGCGATCGGCGGCCCCCGGCTCACCAAGCCTCGACCGGACGAGCGCCAGACCTTCCAGGACCGACCGGCGCTCCGGAGATGCGCCGTCGAGAAGCGGAAGGACGGCATCCGCAAGCTCCCGACCGGTCATCCTCTCCTGAACGCGCTCGGGCACGACTTCCCGATCGGCGACGAGGTTCACCAGGGCGATATGGGGGATTCGAAGCAGCCGGCGCGCCAGCATGGCGGTCCCGCGATTCACCCGATATCCGACGACCATCGGCACGTCGCTCAACGCGAGTTGAAGCGTGATCGTTCCCGACTTCGTAATCGCCGCCCGGGACGAGGCGACCACCTCCTCGGGCGTCGAGACCATGCCCGGTCGACAAGTATCAAAGAGAGATCCGGGCAGATCGCGGGAACGGGCCACACGAATCTCCACGTCCGGGCGCACGGCCGAAATCCGCCCGGCCGCCTCCAGGAAGACCGGGAGCATGCGGCGAACCTCCTGCTCGCGCGAGCCCGGGAAGAGTCCGAGGATCGGTCGTTCCGGATTCGTTGCGGAGTCCTCGGACCGCTTTTCTGCGCTCCGACGGTCCGCCGGATCGCGAAGGCCGACGACCTCCATGCGATCGAGAAGCGGATGGCCGACGAACCGGACGTTGGCCCCGTATCTGCTGAGGAACTCTTCCTCGAACGGCAGCACGACGCAGATCTCGTCGGAGACCTCGGCCAGCCTCCTGGCCCTCGATTCGTGCCAGGCCCAGACCTGCGGGGCGATGTAGTAGATGACCGGGGTCTCTCGACGATGCGCCCACTTCGCCATCGGCAGGTTGAATCCCGGGTAGTCGATCGGTACGAAGAGGTCGACGGATTCTCGAACGAAACGCTCGCGGACTTCCGTACGAAGACGGAAGAGATCGGGAAGGTGTCGGACCACCTCGGCGAACCCGAGGATCGCCAGTCGGTCGAGCCCGGCGATCAACTCCACCCCGGCCTCTTTCATCTCGCTGCCGCCGAGCCCGATGAGGCGGGCATCCGGAAGCTGTCGACGAAGCGATCTCGCGAGTTCGGCTCCGTGCTGATCGCCGGAGGCTTCACCGGCAGAGAGAAAGATCGTCGGCCTATCCGACACGATCGAGGTAGCCGATCAGCAGGAGGACCAGCACCAACAGGAGTATGAGAGTAATCGTCCGTGGACC
>JARRPA010000087.1:0-6226 GCA_037383305.1 Gemmatimonadota bacterium
GCGCACGCGCTCCACTCGATAGGGCTCCGCGCGAACGATCGCGAGTCCGCCCGGCCCGACCGCCCAGTCGTCTTCCGGACCGAAAGGAACGGGCATCACTCGCTCTTCCTGCCGCCCCCCTCCACCGCTCGTGGACCGACTCTCCGGAGGAGGAGCGAGACGGGCCACTTCCTCGATCTCGCCCGTCCCGGGATCCAGTCGACGGATCTGAACCGAGTCCCCCGGCCGCATTCCAGGCGCGGCCCGCGTGGTGAACCAGATGCCTCCCTCCGCATCGGTCGCGCGGGGCAGGAGGAGCATCAGGCTTCCCTCTTCCCCCTCTCGCGCAATGGGCGCCGTGCGGACGATCGTCCCCTCCGGATCGAGCACCGCGAGCCTTCCGTTGCCCAGATCGGTCATCAGCGTCGAGTCGCCCGGAAGGGCGAAGAGACCATCCGGCTGACGATACTCGTCCGGCCCCTGTCCTTCACGGCCGATCACGGTCGCCGTCGCCAGGTCGTTCGAGTACCGGATCAGCCGGTTCTCGGCACCGTCCGCCACGAGCACGTCTCCACCGCGTTGAACCCGGATTCCATCGATCGAGCCACGAGGCTCCGCAGCCGTGGCGTCCGGGCGCCCGAACCGCACCGGCTCCTGCGCCTCGGCAACCGGCGGGATCACCAGGAGCAGGAGCGGAAGCCAGCGAAGACCCGCGGTCGGCATGGATGCGGCTCGTCCCGTGAGCGCCCGCGCGCTGACTCTCTCCCGTCCGTCCGACCTGAAGGCTCCGATCATCGCTCATCCCGTCGTTGAAGTGGGACCTCGCGGAGTCGCTGCAGCGACCCCGCGGCTCGCCGTTTCTGATTCATGAGCGGGGCCGTGCGTTGCCCGCCCTGAAATCCCGGCAGCGGTCGCAGCCGCTGCACCGGGGCTCCGGTTCGCCGAAATATCGGGCAATGACGGCTCGCCGGCACCTCCGGCTCGTCGCGTATCGCCGCATCGCCCGGAGTCGGCTCCGGGCGCGGGAGGCGAGTCGAGACGGGGATTCTTCTCGACCCGGCCGTCGACCGGGATCCGCCGGGGGGGACCCGCATTCCAGGCGCCCCAGTGCACAGGCTCTCGGACGGCTTCTACTCCGGTCGGATCGATGCCGCTGACGGATCCGTCGCTCGTGCAGCCGGTGGTCGCCGGGCATGGGAATCAGAAGGCAGCTCGCAGGATCTCCGTCACGGCCTGCGCGGCCGGCCTCCTGCACGTAGGCCTCGAGGGACGACGGCATGCCGATGTGGGCCACCAGGCGGATCTCGGGGTGATCGACCCCCATGCCGAAGGCGCTCGTGGCGCACATGACACGATACCGGCCGAGCGTGAACCCCGACTGCAGGATCCGGCGAGTCGCGCGATCCAGGCCGGCATGGTAGACGGCCGTCTCCCACCCCCGGCCCCGAAGCTGGTGAGCGAGCCGCACGGTGCCGGCGCGCGACAGAAGATAGAGCAGGGCCGACGAGCGCCCTCCCCGACCGAGTGCCCGCTCAACGGCTGCGCCGATCTCGTCGAGACCTGAGGCGTGAGCTCCCGACGGACGCACCGACCAGTGAAGGTTCGGCCGATCGACACTGCTCAGAAATCGTGCGGGCCGCCGGAGACCGAGGCTGGCCTCGATGTCCGCGCGCGTGGAAGGAGTCGCCGTCGCCGTGAAGGCCGCGACCGGGGGCCGACCCGCGGATTCGAGGAATCGCAGGATATTTCGGTATTCGGGGCGGAAGTCATGTCCCCAGTCGCTGATGCAGTGCGCCTCATCCACGATCACCCGGGCCGGCGAGAGTCTCGGCACGATTGCGCGGATGCGATCGGTCGCGAGGGCTTCCGGCGAGAGATAGAGAAGGCGCGGAGGCGAGTGGCGCAGTCGATCTTCGAGTGCCCGCCTCTGGCTCGGGTTCAGCCCCGACGACAGGGCCGCGGCATCCACGCCCCGGGCCCGAAGCCCTTCCACCTGGTCCTGCATCAGAGCGATCAGGGGCGACACGACGACCGTCGGCCGCGGAAGAAGCAGCGCCGGCAATTGATAACAGAGCGACTTTCCGAAGCCGGTGGCGCGCACGGCGAGCACGTCCCGTCCGTCCAGGATCGCCGCGACGACGGCGGCCTGACCGGGTCGGAACCGATCGTGACCGAAGACCGACTCGAGCAACTTCTCGACCATCGGGTGACCGTTCATGTGCAGAAGTGAAGAGATCACCTCATGGGCTCGTCAACGACGGGCTCGGAAGGCAACGGGAGAAGTCAGCGGTTGATCGTTCGTTGAACCGATTCCGGGAAGCTGGAATCGCCGTCGACGAGTCAGAGCGCGGAGGGAACCAGATGAAAAGGACGTGCGGGAGAAGCGAGGCACTGCTGAACGTGGTCACGGTCCTCGCGCTGTTCGTGGCCACCGGAGTCGTGATCCGCGACCGGATCCTGCCGGCGATCGAAGAACGTCGGATCGTGGAACCGGGAGAGCCGATTCCGGACGGCCTGCAGCTGCTCGACCTGTCCACCGGCGACACGGTGGAGCTGGCCGCGCTCGCTCCCGTGACGTCACTCGCCCTGCTGACATCCTGCCCATCCTGTGAGCGCACTGCGCCCGCCTGGCGCCAGGCGCTGGCGGCTCCCGGAAGCGATACGAATCGATTCGTCGCGATCGCGATCCGTGAAGTGGCCGGGACCCGAGAATGGCTGCGACGCGAGCTGCCCGACACCCGGGCGTTTCGGCCACTCGACGCCGACCGGTTCCTGAGCCTGCTTCGGATCGAAGTCGTTCCCACCGTTCTGACGATCGGTGACGATGGCCGGCTGGAGCGACGTCGCGAAGGAGTGATCCTGCCGGGAGAAGCGGCTGAACTGCTTCGCGAAGGCCCTGACCGTGCACGAGGCACGGCAGAATGAGACCGGGCGGCGCGACGGGCCGTCCGGACCGTACTCGAAGAGAAGGAGATCCGGATGGGGAGACCGACGAAGCCGTTGCTGGCCCTGCTGGCCACGATCCTGTTTGCACTGGGCGCCAGCCCCTCGGATGTGCGGGCGGAAAAAGAGACCAGGGACTGCACAGATCACTGCGCAGACAGGGCGTCACGATACTGCGAAGACCTCGAGAGCTGGAAGTGCAACGTCTACATCTGGGGATGTCTCGCCGGGTGCAACGTCAACAAGATCGGCTGAAAAAAAGGAGAAAGAATGCGGATTCGATTGCTCACCGCGCTGGCGATCCTGCTGGCTTCGGTTCCTGCCGCTCCCCGTCGGGCTCCCGCTGCTCAGGCCGGCTGGATCTGCAAGGCCTACTGTGAACTGATCAATGCCATCTGCCAGGCCGGTGCCGTACCGGCGGGTGATGCCGAGCCCTGTCTCCACCTGTACCGCGGCTGCCGCGACGGCTGCGAGGCCGAATGAGAAGAACCGGCGCCCGGTGAGAAGCGGACCGGGGGGTCAGGCGCCGTCGCCGCCGGACTTCCCGTCCGGGCTCTTGCCCCGCACGAACCGCAGGACGAGAGCCGAGGCCATGATCCCGGTACCGACCCCGGCGATGAACGAGTTTCCCGTCCCCGCGCCGGCCAGCCAGGCCACCATCCCGCTCACGGCGAGCCAGATCTGGATCTTCAGCCAGCGGGAATAGCTCGAGTCTGATCCCTCGGAAATCACCGTGTCGCAGCCGTCCCCGTCACAAGGGGCCGGCTGACCGGCCGAACCGGGCTTCGCGCCCCCCAGGCGATCACACCCGCGGCCACCACCGCCGCGACGACGTTGCCGACGAGGACGGGAACAGCGGTGAACGCTCCGTATTCGATGCCCAGAAAGCCGGCGGATTCGAAAAACGGATATCGAACGAGCAGGAGGTAAAGACTCAGAATCACGCCCGCGACGAGGCCCTTGGTCACGAAATCCGAACCCGGCACGCCGCGCCACACCAGGCCGAACAGGAAGCCCCAGGCGACTCCGCGCACGAGATTCACGGCCCAATCGCCGGCGGAGAAGTGCACCTCGAGCCCGGGAGCCAGCAGGGCCGCGATACCGCTCCATCCTGCGAACAGCGCGAGGAGCCCGTGAACGACAGCCGCGAGAATCCCGCCGAGGACTCCGAGGCCGAGTCGCGAGCTCAAGTCCAGGTCTCCTTCGACCGAGGGGCCCCAGGCGCCGCTGCCCAGGGCGACGGCAGCCGCCGCCAGCGCCGCGATCAGAAGCAGCACGCCTCCCGTGATCGCGCTTCGTCCCCCCATCCCCAGCAGACGGGCTCCCGCGAGTGCCAGCACGATCGTCACCACCAGCAGCGTGGCGCGAGTCCCATCGAAGCCCGTCCCCTTCGAAACCGGCTTCGGATCAGCCGTCGCTGTATCGCCCTGCATTTTGCATCGTCCTCTTCGCGGCGGCTCCCGCTCGTACCGTCCGGGACCGCTCTGTTCGTGACTCGTGAAGCTCCGTCGGCTCAGGAGCTCCTTCGATCGAGAAACCGACGGACGCCACCCCGGCAGTCGTCGGTGAGCCGAGCCAGGGCATTCACCTGGGCCCCGGCACGAATCGCCGCCTCGAAGCTGGCGCCGTCGATCTGGTACAGCAAGCGCTTCCCCAGGCTCACGGCGGAGGCGCTGCGCGAAGCGAGGTCCAGGAGGAATGCATCGACCTCCTCGTCGAACCCAGCCGCCTCGATCACCCGATTCACGAGCCCGATTCCGGCAGCCCGCTCGGCTCCGATCGACTCGCCGAGCGTGATCAGCTCGAACGCCCGTTTCTCGCCCACCGACCGTCGGAGGATCGCCATCACCATCGCGGGCACGAACCCGAGCCGGACCTCGGGATATCCGAAGCTGGCGTCCGATGAGGCGAGCACCAGGTCACAGGCGGTCGCCAGGCCACATCCGCCGGCGAGCGCCCTTCCGTGCACTACCGCGACGACCGGCGTGTCCATCCGGCGGATGAGCAGAAAGAGCTCCCCGAGCGCCTCCGCATCTTCGAGGCTCGCCAGCACACCTTCCTCCACCGCGTCGCGGACCTCTTCGAGGTCGGCGCCGGCGCAGAAATCCGGGCCCGCTCCCGAAATCGCGGCCACTCGAATCCGTTCGTCGGCGTCCGCCAGCGCCAGCGAGTCCTTGAGCTCTTCGACGAGTGAACGGTTCAGGGCATTCCGCCGGCCCGGACGATCGAGGATGATCCGTGCAATGCCTGCCTCACCGTCCACCTCGTTCCGGACGAGTGCGCTCACGCCGGCCTCCCGCTGGTCTCCCCGGCACGGACCCTGTCGCACTCCGCCACGACATCTGCCGGTGCATCGATCTCGAGCTGGAGCAGCGAAGCGGCGAATGTCTTGCCCTGCGCGTCGAGCATCAGCGAGACCGTTCCCCCGCCTCCCAGCGACTCGTGCAGGAGAAAGTTCAGGGCGAAGAGGTTCGGCAGCTCGTACCGATCCACCCTCCCCCGGCACACGCGGGAGAAATGCTCTTTCACGCGCTCTGCCGATAGCTCCTCCCGAATCGTGGTCCAGGCTTCCGGCGACAGTGCGATCACGCCCACGTTGGCCGCATCGCCCTTGTCCCCCGAACGCGCGATCGCGAGCCGATCGAGACGTACCTTCATGCGTGGCTCACTTCCACTCGCAGTTCCTCCTCCACGGCCCTCCGGTCGATGAGAGCCGGCCAGTACGCCATGACCTCCTGAACCCGGGGTCGGCCCGCAGCGAATCCGGTGACGGTGGGCGGACCGGCGAGGATCAGCGGCGCCAGCTCCCGGGTGAAGCGTTCGACCGCCCCGCGGTCACGGCCCCGGACACCGACTCGCAGCTCCACCTCGGGAAGTGCATCGCGCACCGGGTCCGGCAGTTCGTCCGGGCCGAGTCCGGCGCAGGCCCCGGCTCCCACGAATTCGGTCCGGATCTCGTCGAAATGCAGGCCCAGCCGACGCAGCCGGCCGCGGAGGATCTCGTCCGCCCGGCGCGCCTTCGCCAGCGCGTCCGGCGCCGCGTACACGAGGGTGCCTGTCGCCTTCCACCCGTCCCGATAGGCGATCGACACCTTCAGCATCTCCGTTCGCGGCGAGCCGCGCACGCCCGTGATCCGCACCCGGTCTCTTCCGAGGTCCCGGAGGCGGATCGAGGAGAAGTCCGCGACGCAGTCGGGGGTGATGTACTCCTCCGGGTCTCCCATCTCGTATACCAGCTGCTCGGAGACCGTGGCCCAGGTCACCCGTCCGTCGAGCTCCGGATGCTTCGTGACCACGAATTCGC
>JARRPA010000088.1:0-6215 GCA_037383305.1 Gemmatimonadota bacterium
CCTCGCTGCGGGGTGCGGGATCGTCGTCGCGGCGCGGAGCCGCGCGTCCCGGGGTTGTAGCCGTCGCTGCAGGGCCGGGCAAGGCCGGTGGGACACCTGACGAGGAGAAGGCGTCGTGCGCATCGCTCTGATACAGAACGAGCCGGGCCCGGACCGGGTGGAGAATCTCGAACGGGCTCTCGCTTCGATGCGGGCGGCACGGAAAGCCGGGGCGGCCCTCGTCGCCTTTCCCGAACTGGCGCTCGACCGGTTCTTTCCACAGTACCGGACATGCGGCTGGGCGGACGCGGTCGCGGAGCCGATTCCCGGCCCCACCACAGACCGCGTGGCGGCCCTCGCCCGGGAGCTGGGACTGGTGACCGTGTTCAACCTCTATGAGAGGGACGGGGAGGGGCGGCGCTTCGACAGCTCCCCCGTGTTCGATGCCGACGGTTCGCTTCTGGGTGTGACACGCATGGTCCACATCACGGACTACGAGGGCTTCCACGAACAGGCCTGGTATCACGCCGGGGACCGGGGCGCGCCCGTGTACGGTACCGCGATCGGCCGCGTCGGCGTGGCGATCTGCTACGACCGGCACTATCCCGAGTACATGCGCGCCCTCGGCGCGGCCGGAGCGGAGATCGTCTGCATCCCGCAGGCCGGGACCGCGGGCGAGTGGCCCGAGGGGATGTACGAGGCGGAGGTCCGGACGGCAGCGTTCCAGAACGGCTACTTCGCGGCCCTGTGCAATCGGGTGGGACAGGACGACGGGCTCGAATTCGCAGGCGAGTCGTTCGTGTCGGATCCCGAAGGCCGCATCGTTGCGCGCGGCGCCCGGGGAGAGGAGGATCTCGTGGTATGCGACATCGATCTGGCGGCCTGCGCCGGGTCGACGGCCCGGCGGCTGTTCTGGCGCGATCGCCGGCCGGAACTGTACGGAGACGCCGAACTGAATTCCGAGGAGTGACAGAGCATGATTCGATCTCTCTATCTTCACCGGATCCGCGGGCTGATGTCCGCCGCCGTCCTGGTCGGTACGGTCGCGGCGTGCGGCCCGGCCGAGGAAGACTTCGGTCTGCCCGCCACCCGGCCGGAGAGCCCGCTTCCCGACCCGGACGGATGGGGGACCCAGGTGCTCGCGGTCGGAGTCGCGCCGGACGGTGCGGTCTGGGTGGGGACCTACGGTAAGGGGATCTTCGTCAGCCGGAGCGGAACGGGCGACGACTGGGAACGGATCGTCGCCTCACGCGAGGACTCGACCTCGATCAGCTGGAACTTCGTGAACTCGTTCGCGTTCGCGGGCGACGAGATCTGGTACGGCACGGTGGGGAACGGGTGGGGCCTCTCGCGCGACGGGGGGCGGACGTGGGAGAACTGGACCTTCCGCAAGCTCGGTCCCCGCTGGCAGTACGTGGTCCCGGACGGGAACCGTGCGGTGGGCGACACCGTGTACGTCGCCACGGCGGACGGTCTCCGATTCACGGGAGACGATGGCGAGAATTGGGTTGAGATAACAGAACGCAACGGACTGTCGAATAAATATCTGCTTGCTGTCGACACGCGCGCTTCCGACGCGGGAGGAAGCACCCGGGTGGAGGTGGCGCACCTCGCGGGGACCTCGCTGAGCCGGGACGGGGGGGCGAGCTGGGAGCCGGGCACCGCGATGGGCGGCGAGGAGGTCCGCGCGATGCTGGCCGGAAACCGCGCTCGCGGCGTTCGTGGGCTGTCGACCGGGATTCCCGAGGCCACATGCGAGCACAACGGTCTGACCCGACGGCTCTGCGACTGGACGAGCGAATTCCGGAGTTATCCGGCCGGCAGTCCCGGGATCGTGGAGCCGTCGGATAGAGCGCACTTTCGAGTCCGCCGGCCGGTCCTGCGCGCCGACAACCCGCACCTCGACCAGACCTACACCTACGGCTCGACCATGGGCGGCAACTTCCAGCAGCACCAGGGGGTGGAGTTCAACGTCCCGGAGGGGACCCCGATCCACGCGATCGGGGATGGCGAGGTCGCATTTGCCGGGGAGGCGGAGGCGGGTGCGCTGACCGTGGTGATCCGGCACGACGAGCCGATCGAGGGGCAGACCGTGTGGTCCACCTACTTCCACAACTCCGAGCTTCTCGTCGAGACCGGGCAGCGGGTCTCGGAGCGGGACCCGATCGCCCGCGCAGGAAACACGGGCCGGGCCACCAACGATCACCTTCACCTCGAGATCCACACCACGCCTGCGGATGCCGACCCGTCGGTGGTGGTGAGCCCCGAGGAACGCTATCCGCCCTACACGCGGAATCCGCAGCTCTGGATCGACCCGCTTCCGGGCACGGGCGTGATCGCCGGCCGGGTGTTCGACGCCGCGGGAGACCCGGTGCCCGGGGCCCGAGTATACGGGGTGACGAAGCCGGAGCCGACCGAGACCCCGTTTTCCTTCGCCGAGACCTACGAGGATCGCGCGAACCCGGACCCGGTGTTCGCGGAGCACTTCGCGATCGGAGATGTGCCGGAAGGCGTGTATGTGCTTGGGGTGGAAGTGGATGGAGCGAAGCTGTGGCGAACCGTCAGGGTCGCGGAAGGCAAGGTGACCGAGGTCGAATTCCGACCGTAGCGTGCGCGCGACACGATCGACGACTCGCGGGTCCGTATGTGTGGCGTCGGCGCCCGATTGACAGCGACCGGGCGGCGACCGCATTCATACATCCGGCCAGCGTCCGACACCATCCCACCACGTCGTTGCAGGAGGAACGAAGATGACGCCGAAGCGGTTCGCGATGTTCACCCTCGCCGCGGTAGTCCCCTTCGCCTGGGGCTGCTCGGAAGAGCTCACGTCTCCCCCGGCCTCGCAGGACCCCGCGGGGCTCACCACTCAGCAGATCGCATCCGACCTCGCTCAAGTGCCGACGGCGGAGCGCTACCTCGTGGGCTTCAAGGGCAAGGCTCCCGGCAAGCTCGAAGGCGAGGTCTCGAAACTGGGCGGCGCCGTAGACGCCGTGTATGAAAAGTTCGGCGTGGCCATCGTCTCAGGTATCGGCGCAGACGGTGCGGACGCCATCGGCACGGTGAAGGGCGTCGACTTCGTGGAGCTCGAGCCGATGTTCGAGATCGGGTTGCCCGCCGTTGGCGAGACGCAGGCGGCGGACGCGGGCATCGCGAGTCCGTCCGATCCGACCACGGCCTACTTCTACCAGCTCGGCTGGCAGTGGCACATGACCGCGGCCAACGCCGAGGGGGCCTGGAGCGCCGGCCGACTCGGCAGTCCGGAGGTCACGGTCGCGGTCCTCGATGGTGGAGCCGACTACACGCACCTCGACCTGCAGGGTCGGATCGACATGGGTCGGTCGGTGAGCTTCATCGGCGAGCCCGACGAGTCCTACCGGCTGGCCTTTTTCCCCACCGCGGAACCCTTCGTCGACATGCAGTATCACGGCACGCACGTGGCCGCGACGATCGCCAGCAACGCGGAAGTCGGGGCCGGCGTGACCTCGATGACGACGCTGATGATCGTCAAGGTCTGCAACATCAACGGAAGCTGCCCGGGCGGAGCGATTTTCGAGGGGATCGCCCATGCGGTGGAGAACGGAGCCGACGTCATCAACATGAGTCTGGGCGGCGGCTTCTACAAGAAGGACTATCCCGGCTACGTGAGCGTCATCAATCGACTGTTCAATTACGCCCGGAGCGAAGGCGTCACCATGGTCGTGTCCGCCGGCAACGACGCGCTCGACCTGGATCACGAAGCGAATCTGTTCAAGACGTACTGTGATGCACCGAACGTGATCTGCGTGTCGGCGACGGGTCCGACGGCGTCGGATGACATTTACGCTGGCCCGTTTTACGAGATCGATGCCCCGGCCTACTACACGAATTACGGCCGTTCGGCGATTTCCGTGGCGGCTCCGGGTGGCAACACGGGCGGTTACGTCTGGGAGGCCTGCAGCTCGTTCAGCCTGTACATCAGCTGTCCGGGCGGTACATACATTCTCGGCCTGGGCGGCACGAGCATGGCCTCGCCGCACGTGGCGGGACTCGCCGCGCTGCTCGTCGAGGAGTACGGCCGGAATCCGGGACGTATCAAGGCGGCGATCCAGCAGGGTGCCGATGATCTGGGCCAGCCGGGTACTGACCCGTACTACGGCAAGGGCAGGATCAATATCGGAGATACCGTCTCCGACTGATCCGCTCGCTCCGGCGGGAGACGCCGGACCCGGACGGTTCGCACAGAGAGGTGCCGGAGTTTCGGCACCTCTCGTGCATCCGGAGGGTAGTGAATGGGGGACCGTCGATCCGACGTCTTACTACTGCCGAGGCAAGGAATGGACCCGATGCTGAAGACCCAAGGGGCAATCTCGAGACATGCATCGTCTGCCGCCGTCGCACTCTTGTTCACGCTCGCCGCCTGTTCGGGAGACGATCCGGTGAGTCCCGGGCCGGGAACCGGCAGTGCGGCCGAAGTTCCCCCCAACGCCCAGGTCGTGGCATTCGACGTCGTGCAGGAAGTGACGACGCCGATCAGCGGGATCGTCGAGCGGCGCCGGGCGGTGATCGCGAATGCCGCCGAGTGGGCGGAATTGTGGGACGAGATGCAGTCGAGGATCGAGCCGAAGCCGCCCGTGCCGGAGATCGACTTCGGAAGCCACATGGTCGTGTTCGCCTCGATGGGGGAACGCACCTCGGGAGGCTACACGATCTCGGTGCTCGAAGCGGCGGCGGAGGATGACGCGCTGTACGTGGAGATCGAAGAAGCGACGCCGGGGATCGAGTGCATCACGACCGACGTGATCTCGACGCCGGCGGTCGCGGTCAGCGTGCCGAACACGGCGTCGAAGGTCCTGTTCGTCGAGCGGGAGATCGCCTATCCCTGCGCGCCGAACGGCTGATCCGCGACCGCGGAACGGGGTCGATGCAGCTCAGTAGCTCTCCGGGCCCAGAACCACCTTCCCCTTGAAGACGCGGTACACGTATGCCGTGTAGCCGATCACGATCGGCATGCCCACGAGGGCGATCACGAGCATCACGGTCTGCGTCAGAGGCGTCGAAGCCGCATTGTAGGCGGTGAGGCTGAAGGTCGGATCGAGGCTCGAGGTGACGAGCTTCGGATACATGCCGACCGCCGCGAGTCCGATCAGCGACAGGATCGTCAGCGAGGACGCAGCGAATACTCGTCCGTCCCGCTGCCGGGCGCTGAATGCCGGGACCGCCGCGAGGGATCCGATCAGCAGCACCGCGAACACCCAGAGCAGCGGATTCGCGGGCGAGGCCACCGCATCAGGGAGCGCGGCGATCGTCCAGGCACTGGCCGCGACGAGGAGGACACCGAACAGGACCCAGCTCGCCCGCAGCCAGCCGCGCATACGCGCCTGCAGCCCGCCCTCCGATTTCAGAGTCATCCAGGCCGCGCCCTGCGACACGAAGAGGGTCAGGGTCAGCGCCCCGATCAGCAGCGAATACGGGTTGAGGAGACCGAGAAAGCTGGCCGGGAAGAGGGCGGCGAATTCCTGCGACCCGTCGATCGGAATTCCCCGCACCACGTTGCCCACGGCCACGCCGTAAAGCAGGGCCGCGACGAGGCTGCCGAGACCGAAGCAGAGATCCCACGCGCGACGCCAGCCGGGCGAGTCCGATTTTCCGCGGAACTCGAACGAGGCGGCCCGGGCCATGAGCGCGGCCACGACGAGCATCAGCGCCAGATAGAACCCGCTGAACACCGTGGCGTAGACGATCGGGAAGGCCGCGAACAGGGCCCCGCCTCCCGTAAGCAGCCACACTTCGTTTCCGTCCCAGACGGGTCCGATGGCGTTGAGGTGCACTCGTTTCTCCTCGTCCGACCTCGCGAAAAGAGACAGGATGCCGACGCCGAGATCGAATCCGTCGAGAATCGCGTAGCCGGTGAGCAGGACCGCTACGAGAACGAACCAGGTCGTGTTCAGGTCCATCAGGCCACCCCCTCCACCGGACCTCGCGGGGACGCGGGTGCCGGAAGTCCGTGTCCCGCCTCGTGCACCATGAACCGGACCCAGAGCGTGCCAAGAAACAGGTAGATCGTGCCGAACAGCAGGATCGAGAACAGGACCTCACCGCCGCTCACGCTCGGAGACCAGGCCTCCCGGGTGCGCAGCATGCCGTAGACGATCCAGGGCTGCCGTCCGACTTCCGCAGCGACCCAGCCGAACTGGGTGGCGATCAACGGCAGGGGCATGGCGAGCATCAGCAGCCGAAGGTAGGTGCGGCCCTCGAAG
>JARRPA010000089.1:0-7318 GCA_037383305.1 Gemmatimonadota bacterium
AGTGACCAGCGGCTTCGACGCCGAGTGCCTTCTCGTGGCCCGACGCCTCGGAATGGACGTCCGCGAGATTCCGGTCTCATGGAAGCACATGGCATCGGATAGGGTCCGGCCGCTGACCGAAGGGGCTCGCGGCGTTCGGGACCTCGCACGGATAGCGGCGGCACGGCGCAGAAACCTCTACCCGCCTGCGCGCTCATCCTCGTCCGCCTGGGTGCGACGCCTGGACGTGAAACGGGAGCAGAACGCCTCGGCCATGGAGACCTGGGCCGCGCCGAAGTAACCGGGCATCCGGCCGGCCGCATCGAGCGCGAGTCGGAAGACGGACTCCGCCATGCGTCCGATCATCGGGTCGGAGAGGCCGTCATGCGCGGCGATCGCGGTGGCCTCCTCCAGGCGGTCGGCCAGAGGCGCGAGCACGCGGATCGCCTCTCGACACGCCTCATCGTCGTACAGCAGAGCCGGCGCCACGAGCAGCGGTACGTCCCACCAGGCCTCTCTCGGAGTATCGAGGAATCTCAACTCGATCCAGCGGCGGGGTCGAACGTGTGGAAAGAGCGTGCTCAGGTGAACCGTCCAGTCCGAGAGCGCCGGTGGAGAATCCTCGTCCGCGGCGTGCAGCCATTCGGCGAAGGTCCGGCCGTCGCCGGCGGCGATTCCCGTCTCATCCCGCCGGAGAATGACCGGAGCCTGCAGGCCGAATCGCAGATAGGCATCGGCAAGGCTCTCGTCGCGCCGCACATGGACGAAACCCGTCCTCCAGGGATCGACGCGGCGCCAGAGCCAGAGCCGGGCGCTGGAGGCACGACTCCCGTCGGGCAGAATCATGGGAGAGTTGGCGAAGGCGCCGCCGAGCACGGGTACCAGCAGCTCGGCGAGCCGCCATCGTTCGGCCGTCACATCGGGCGGGCCGAGATCCAGATTGATCTGCATGCTCGCCGTGCGGCACATCATGATCCGGCCCCAGGGACCGATCCGATCGAAATGGTCCTCCATCGCCCGATACCGGATGCCGGGAACCTGCAAATCGACCGGTCCCGCCTCGGCAGGATCCAGGATGCCCCGATCCAGCAGATCGATCCCGGCCAGCGCCGCCCGGCGACGAAGAGGACCCAGGATCTCGTGCAGATCCTCGCCCGCGGCACGGGAGCTCGGGGCGGGCGGGCCCGAGTACTCGAGCTGCCCGCCCGGCTCGAACGTGATTCGACCGCCGCCCGGCAGATCGAACTCCGGCTTCGCGCCAGGCTCGTCGGACCCGGACTCACCGCTTGACGCCGATCGCACGAACGGCTTCAGATCGGAGAGCGGCAACTCCGCGCGCAGCTCCGACTCGGTGAGGTTCACTCGGGCAGGCGGGCCAGCGCGAGGGCGAAGCTCCCGTCGTCATCCGTGTACCAGTCGCTCAACCTCAGGCCACCTCTGCGCAGAAGTGACTCGACGCTGTCCCGTGTGTACTTGTGGCTGAGCTCCGTCCGTATCGACTCTCCTTCCGGCAAGTGCAGAACCAGGCCGATCGCGGGAACCTGGACGGTCTGATCGCGGATCGACACCAGGTGCATTTCGATGCGCTCCATCGCCGCATCGTAGAACGCCCGATGTCGGAATCCGTCCGGATCGAAGTCCGCGCCGAGCTCGCGATTGAGGACACGGAGGAGATTCGAGTTGAAGGCCGCCGTGACGCCGGCTGCGTCGTTGTACGCTCTCTCGAGCGTGCCGACGTCCTTCACGAGATCGAATCCGATCAGGAACCCGTCCGCGGGCGTCATCTCGGCCGCTGCGCCTGCGAGAAAGGAGATGGAGCGCTTCCGCTCGAAATTGCCGATCGTGGAACCGAGAAAGGCCAGCAGCCTTCGGCTGCCGGGAAACGGCAGGTGATGAGGGCGCTCGAAGTCGCCGATCACCCCCTCGACCCGGAGTTCCGGATAGTCGCGGATCAGAGCTTCGGCCGCCCGCTGCGATGCGTCTCGACTGACGTCGAGCGGCGCATACCCTTCCAGCGTACCCGCGGCGCGCATGGCGTTGAGCAGCGCCCGAGTCTTCTCGGCGGCCCCCGAGCCGAATTCCACCAGGATTTGCGGCCGAAGCTGCGCGACGATCTCCGCCGCGTGACGCTCCAGGATCTGCCGCTCCGCCCGCGTCTGGTAGTACTCCGGCAGCCGTGTGATCGCCTCGAACAATCTCGAGCCGCGGTCGTCGTAGAGATACTTCGGGGACATCGTCCGGGGCGACGCTGTCAGGCTGCGGCGCGCATCCTCAGCGAGCCGGAACGGGCTCTCTCGCTCCTCCAGCCGATTGTGGAGGACGATCCGGTCGCCGTGAGATTTCTCAGACATCGCGTGCCAGACGAAATCCCGAGAAGATCTGCCTGCGGATCGGAAAATCCCAGTTTCGGACGGTCGTGCGAGCGACGCTCGGCCGGGTGGCCCAGGACCCGCCCCGAAGGACACGATACTCCGGACCGAAGAAGACGGAAGAGTACTCTTCGTAGGGGAAAGGCCGGAAACCCGGGTACCCGCGAAACTCGGAGCTCGTCCATTCCCAGAGATTCCCCAGCATGTCCCAGCATCCGAGGGCGCTGCGCCCCGCTGGATAGGCGGCGACCGGCGCGATGCCGAAACGAAGCTGGTCGAGGTTGGCCCGACCCGTGTGGGAAACTTCGTCTCCCCAGGGATACCGGCGCGTTCTGCCTGTCCGCGGGTCCCACGCAGCCGCCTTTTCCCACTCCCTCTCGTTCGGGAGGCGCGCGCCGGCGAAGCACGCGTACGCTTCCGCTTCCCAGTAGCTGACGTGCGCTACCGGCGCATCCGGTCGAATCTTCTCCTCGCCCAGCGCTGTAATGCGCACCCAGGAGGCCATTCCCCCCGCCCGCGCCGCCGCCCGCGCTTCGTCGGGGGAAGGAACCCCGGCTGCCTTCTCCGACCGGTCGGGGCCGGAGGATCCGGCCGGGTACCACCCCCCCGGCGCGCTGAATCCCTCCTTCTCGCGCCAGTGCCGGCCTTCGGAGCTCCAGAGAGTGTCGTCGGCGTATCCACCGGCGGCGATGAACTCGTTGTACTCGGCGTTCGTGACCGGGTACCGTGCGATCTCGTATGCGCCGGTCGACGCTTCCCAGACAGGCCGTTCATTATCGTAGCAGAACTGTCGGGACCCGTCGCCCATCGCGAACGGACCGGCAGGCACCCGCACGAAGCCAGGGGGCGGCGCGCCGGCGGATGCCATCGGAATCGGCTCCCGGATCACAGGCCGATACGACGCGTCTCCGATCAGCAGAATGGCCTGGAGAATCGTCTCCTGGTGCTGTGCCTCGTGGTCGCGGACCATCTCGTAGACGTATCCGTCTCTCAGTAGCGGATTCTCCGACGCCAGATCGACCGTTTCCAGTCCTTCGAGCGTCTTCACGCGGACCTCCGCGAGCCTGCGCTCGAGGAAGTCGACATTCGGAATCGCAAGTTGACCACGGCTCGCGCGCGGCGTCCGGAACGCGTCGAACGCCCGTTCGATCTCCTGCTCGCTTGAGACTTCTCCCAGCCTGCGGACCAGCCACAGTTCCTCGAACGCTGCGATGTGACCGAGGTCCCACGAAATTGGGCTCATCAGCGACGAGTGCTGTCTCTCGAGCAGCGAGACCGCCAGGGGAGCCACGAGCTGCAGCGTGCGATCTCGCGTGGCTTCGAGACCCGTCCTCAGTGCCTCCCGATCCGGCCGGACGTCGCCAGCAGCCGGCGCCTTTCGCTTGCTCACTTCGTTCTGCACCTTTCCTCTCGACCGGTACGGACCGGCATCTCCTCGCACGCCACGCCGCTGCGCTGTCCGGCAATCGAATATAGGGGGTTCGCGGCTGCCGCAACGAGGCACCCCGGAGGCCGGGCCGGGTATCGATTCGTCCGGATGTCAAACGGTGACCGAGTACGGGAAGAAAGACCATGACCGACGATCGCGGGGACAGCGGCGGACCCATTCACGTCAGCGAGGAAGAGGCTCGCCGGGTCGCGGAAGCGGCCCGCGAGGCTGACTGGGAGAACGCGACCTTCGTCCGGGATCTCTTCCTGGGAGACTTCCGTTTCGATCTCATAGATCCCTATCCGGATCCCGACGACTTCATCTCGGACCGATGCCGGGAGTTCCTCGATGAGCTCCGCATTTTCCTTCGCACGGAGGTCGATTCGGAGAGGATCGACCGGGAGCGGAAGGTGCCCCCGGAGGTGATCGATCGGCTTCGGGAAATGGGTGCGTTCGGTCTCAAGATACCGGCTGAATACGGCGGCCTGGGCTTCGGCCAGGTCGAGTACAACCAGGTGATGGCGACCCTCGGCAGCGTGGACGGAAGTCTCGTCGCCCTTCTCTCGGCTCATCAGTCGATCGGAGTGCCACAGCCGCTGAAGATGTTCGGTACCGAGGAGCAGAAGAGGAAGTACCTGCCCCGCTGTGCGGCGGGCACGGTCTCAGCGTTCGCGCTCACCGAAGAAGATGTCGGATCGGACCCGGCCCGGCTCAGCACCACGGCCGAGCGAAGTGCCGACGGTTCGCATTACGTGCTGAACGGCGACAAGCTGTGGACGACGAACGGCTCCATCGCCGAACTGCTGGTCGTAATGGCGCGCGATCCGGTCACCCGCAAGATCTCGGCGTTCATCGTCGAGACGGACTGGGAGGGCGTCGAGCTGCTGCAGCGCAACCACTTCATGGGCATCAACGGGATCGAGAATGCGAACTTCCGCTTCACGGACGTGAAAGTGCCCAGGGAGAACCTGCTCTGGGGAGAAGGACGGGGACTGAAGCTGGCCCTGATCACGCTCAACACGGGACGGCTTTCGATCCCGGCGGTCTCCGTGGGCAGCGGCAAGACGGCACTCCAGTTCGTGCGCGAGTGGGGTTCGGAGAGGGTCCAGTGGGGGCAACCGGTCGGCAAACACGAGGCGGTGGCGCAGAAGATCGCGCTGATCGCCTCCCTGACCTTCGCCATGGAAGCCGTGGCCGAGCTCTCGGCGCTCATGGTGGACCGGGGAGGCTTCGACATCCGGCTCGAGGCGGCCATCGCCAAGCTCTACAACACGGAATTCGGTTGGCTGCTGCTGGATGAGGCGGTGCAGACGCGGGGCGGCCGTGCCTACGAGCGCGCCGACTCGCTGCTGGCGAGAGGCGAGTCCCCCGTTCCACTCGAGCGAATGCTCCGCGACTTCCGGATCAACCGGATCTTCGAGGGATCCAGCGAGATCATGCGCCTCTTCATCGCCCGGGAGGCGGTGGACAAGCATCTCCAGGTGGCGGGACCGCTCGTCGAAGGCGACGCGACGTTCGGGCAGAAGCTCGCGATGCTGCCGCGCATAGGCGCGTTCTATCTCCTCTGGTATCCGAAACAGTGGATCCCGTTCGACCGGGCGCCCCGCGAGTACGGCGAGTTACGTACGCACGTACGGTACGTCGGTCGGACTTCGCGTCGCCTGGCGCGGAAGCTGTTTCACAAGATGGTCCGCTACGGAGCGGGCCTGCAGCGGAAGCAGATGCTGCTCTTCCGCACCGTGGACATCGGCGCCGAACTGTTCGCGATCGCCGCCACGACGGGCCGGGCCCAGATGATGGTCCGTACGGGTCATCCGAACGCCCGGCAGGCCGTGGCGCTGGCCGACCTCTTCTGCCGGCAGGCGCGTCGGCGAGTGGACGACCTGTTCCGGGCGCTCGACCACAACGACGACGGACGGATCTACGATACCGCACGCGAGGTGCTGAACGGAGAGCATGTGTGGATGGAAGAGGGTATCGTCGGGCTTCAGGAGAATCTCAGCATCCCGGACTTCGACGGCATCGGGCACGAAGCGGAATCGGCCCTCGATGACGCGGGCAAAGAAAGGGAAAAGGTCAGGACCTGACGCGGAGCATGACCTTGCCGAGGTTCCGGTTCTCTTCCACGTAGGAATGCGCGTCCGCCGCACGGGCGAGCGGAAAGACGCGGTCCACGACCGACTCCAGCTCGCCGCTCGCGAACAGCGGCGAGAGGTTCCGATCGATTGTCCCCGTCAGCTCCGCCTTCTCCTCCGGCTCTCGTGAGCGGAGTACCGTGCCGATGACCGTGAGTCGACGACGCATCAGGACGCCGAGGTTGATCTGCGCCATCGTTCCGCCCATCAGTCCGACGAGCAGAAGCGTTCCGCGAGGCGCCAGACTGGCGACGTTGTCGCTCCAGTACGTCGCACCGACGAGATCGAGAACCAGATCGACGCCCTGACCTCCGGTCTCGCGACGAATCACGTCGCGGAAGGACTGGCGGGTGTAGTCGATTGGAACATCCAGCGGAAGTCCGCGTTCGGCGATCGCCTCGAGCTTGCCGGAGGACGCGGTTCCGAAGATCCGGGAGGCGCCGAAGGCCCGGGCCACCTGGAGAGCGGCGGTACCGACCCCACTGCCCGCGGCGTGTATGAGAACCGTCATTCCCTCCTTCAGTCCTCCCTGCAGCACCAGCGCGTCGTACGCCGTGAAGAACGCTTCGGGCAAGGCCGCGGCCGCTCTGCACTGGAGGCCGGCGGGAATGCGCACGACGTGTGAGGCTCCGGTCACCACCTGCTCGGCATACCCGCCTCCACCCAGCAGGCCCATGACCCAGGAGCCGACCACCGATTCGTCCACGCCTTCCCCGACCGCTTCCACCACCCCGGCGAATTCGAGGCCCGGAATGTCGACCGGCCAGCCGGGCGGTGCAGGGTAGCCTCCCCGGCGTTGAAGCAGGTCCGCCCGATTGACCGCGGTGGCATGGATGGAGACTCCGAGCTGCCCCGGACCGGGGTGCGCCGGTTCGACGTCGACGAGTTCCAGTACCTCCGGGTCGCCGGGTCGCAGGATGCGTATCGCTTTCATGAATTTCCTCCCCCGGAGTACGAATACCGTCCGGTGCCCGGTGGGGTCCACCGCAACCGACCCGACCGCTTGCCGCGTCCGCCCGCTCGAACGACGTTCCCTCCTCGGCAATCGCCCGTCACCATGCTCCATCCTGTGAGCCATCGAGATCCTGTGAGGTATCGACAGATGAGGATTCGCGCCCGGGGCAAGGCCCATCCTGCGATGAGGATCGTCACGCTCTGCACACTGCTGCTCATCTGTCCGGTCGCGGCGACCGCCCAGGATGCGGCGAGCCAGTTGCGGAAGCTCGGCCGCTCCGACCGGGTCGATGTCCAGTCGATCGCCCGGTCGCCGGGAGGGCGCGAAGTTCTTCTGGCCACCGTCTCCGGACGCGGCGAATCAAGCGGACGACCGGCGCTCCTGGTCATCGCGGGCGCCCGCGCGGATCACGAGATCGGAACCGAGGTCGCGCTCGCCTCCGTCGCGCGGC
>JARRPA010000090.1:0-6146 GCA_037383305.1 Gemmatimonadota bacterium
GGCGATCACCGGCGATCAGCAGAGCACCGACCTGCTGTGGCGTATCGAGCGCGGTGGGCCGAAGGACGAGCCCGTGGCGCCGGAGGCGGAGGAGGCGGAGGCAGAGGCGCCGGAGGCTGCCGTCGGTCCGGACGGACCTCAGGTACGCCGCTAGCGCCGCATCTCCCGGATCCGACGTCCCGCCGCCGAGTCTTCCATCAGTCGCTCCAGCCGGCGCAGCCGGGTTTCTTCCCGCTTCGCGCTCATGACCCAGCGGGTCACGGTCCGTCGGTACGCGTGGCTCTCGGACTGAAAGAACGCCCACGCGGCAGGCTCGGCGCGGAACCGCTGCTCGAAGGCCGGATCGAGGTCCTCGTACACACCTGCGCCGGAGGGCTCATCGCCCGCGTCGCGCTCCGACGCAGCGGTCTCCCACCGTCGGAACGCGGCCCGGCCGGCCGGCTGCACGCGCCCCTCCGCGCTCAGCTCGCCGAAGCGCCGCCGGTTCGTTTCGCTCCAGTCGCTGTTCGGCCGGCGCGGCGTGATCCGGATCATCCAGCGTTCTTCGTCGATCGACTTTCGCAGCCCGTCGATCCACCCGAAGCAGAGCAGTTCGTCCACCAGCTCGGGCCAGTCGATGCTCGGCCGGCCGGTGGCTTTCTTGTGGAATCCGACCCAGAGGACTTCCGAGCGGTCGTGGTGGCTCTCCAGCCAGGCGCGGAACTCGGCGGGGGTCTCGAAGAAGGTGGGGTCCGGCTCGCCCTTCACCGTCTGATCACCGTGTCTTTACCGTTTCTTCAAGGCGCCTCAGCGCTCGACCCGGTTCTCGAGCGTGCGCACCAGCTCCGCGAAGCGCGGGTCCTTCCTCAGGTCGTCGTAGAGCGGATCCAGCTGGAGGTCTCCGAATCCGAAGATGTTCGGCCGCGAGACGAGCTCCTCCATCAGGGCGAACGCTTTGTCGGTCCGGTCGGCGAGAACGTAAATGCGGACCAGAAGCCACGCCGCGAGGTCGCTGTCCATCGCGTCCTGCTCGTAGCCGTACAGGCGGACCGCCTCCTCCCCGTGCCGGATCGCCTCCCGGAGGTCGCTCCCTTCTCCGCGTAGCGCGAGCGCGTGACCGAGGCTGGCGTGCGCCACGGAGGCGACGCCGAATCGATCGCGCGGCTCGGGCAACGGGCGCGACGCGAGGGCGGCCTCTGCTTCGGCGACGGCCGAGTCGGCCCAGGCCGCCGCTTCCGCTTCGTGCCCGGCGAACCTGTGCGCGACGGCGAGGCGAGCGGCGCGGGACAGGCTGCGTCGATTCGTCGAGGAGGTCTCGACCTCGGCCCACCCGCCCGTCATCCGGTCCGCCTGCCCGAGGGCCGCATCCCAGTCACGGCGCACATAGGCGAGCCAGTAGGCGACGGACTCACGCATGCCGGGCGTCTCCATGCCGAGGCCGGACTCGAACGCTCGCCTCGCGGCGGTGGAGTCGCCCGCCGTGAACAGCTCGAGCTCCACCAGCCAGCCGCCCACTGTGGAGCCGGCGGGGTCGAGCCCGATGGCGCGCTCGAACAGGAGCCGGCCGCGCGCCAGATTCTGCAGTCGGTAGTAGTTGAGCCCCTGGTTCCAGAGCAGACCCGAATTGCGGGGATCCAGCTCGATCGCCCGCTCGAGCCGCGCCAGAGCTGCGTCCCAGCGGCCGAGACGACGCAGCACCCAGCCGGTGAACTGCAGGAACTCGGGATCCCCGGGCCGCATTCGGAGTCCCTCCTCGAACGCCGCCAGCGCCGCCTCGTAGTCTCCTATCGCATAGTAATGGTAGACTCCCTCCGCAAACCGCGCGTCGGGGCCGTCGGGGTCGATCGCGAGGAGGCGGTCGAGGCTGCGCCGGGCGGGAAGCGTGTCGGAGCTGAGCCCGCGGCGGAGCAGCCAGGCCTGGGCCCGGACGAGTCGCGCCCACGCGGCCGTGAAGCCGGGATCCAGTTCGACAGCGCGCTCGAACAGCTCGATCGTCCTCAGCTCGGCGGCCTCGTCATCCTGCCGGTCCTCGAGCAGCTTTCCGGCGTGGTAGGCGTTCCAGGCCTCGATGTCGTCGGTCAGGGCCCGTCCGAGCTCCGCCGTCTGAGAGGGCGACAGCTCGGCTTCCAGCGCCGTCGCCACCGCCCGCGCGATCTCGCCCTGAATCTCGAACACGGTCTCGGCCGTGAGCTCCCGATCGTAGGTCTCGGCCCAGATGTGCTCATCCGTTTCGGGATCGATCAGCTGCACGTTGAGCCGTACCCGCCCCCCCGAAGTGCGCACGCCGCCTTCCACGATCGAGCCCACCGAGAGGTCCCGAGCGATCTCCCGGACGGGTCGGGTCTGGTCCGCGTAGGCCATCACGGACGTCCGGGAGGTGACCTTCAGGTCGGGCACCTTGGTGAGCTGGGTCATCAGGTCGTCGTGCAGGCCGAGCGCGAAGGCGCGGCTGTCGTCGGTGCCGGCGAGATCGGAAAACGGGAGTACGGCGACCGATTGCCGGGGAGCGGCGGCGGCCGTCGTGGTCGCGGCATCCGTGATCACCGCGGGCCGCTCGCGGGAGAGGTCCCGGACGCCCTCGTCGACGAGACCGGACTCCGAACCCGCGACTCCCGACGACCTCAGCCCCATCCATACCGCACCCGCGAACAGGCCCGTCGCCACGAGCGCCGCGATGCCCGCCGGCCAGCGCTTCGCCGGGGGTGCCGCTGCGATCGCCGCCAGCTCGGCCTCGGTCGCATCGTCGGTCCGCTTCATACCCTCCGGCGTAGACTCGAAGGCCCAGGCGAGGACGATCGCGATCGGGAAGCCCACGATCAGCAGCAGTGCGATCAGCCGGTAGGTCCATTCGGGCAGGAGCAGCGCCGGCACCAGCAGTTCCACGACCTGAAGGATGACGAATCCCACCGCGCCGTACACCGCCATGACGCGGAACACGCGGCGTCGCTTCAGCTCCGCGAAGAAGCGCTGGTGGATCGGGACTTCAGACATCTCTGACTCGTTCTCCTCAGCTGCCGGGCGGCGCCCGGCGGGGCTCGACGCCCTCGAGGTTCATCAGGCGCGCGGCCTCCCGGAATCTCGGATCCGAGCGCAGACCGTCCCAGCTGGCTACCCACATCCCGCTTTGTCTCACGGTTCCGAAGCCCACGTCGGCACGCGCGTCTGCGGCCAGAGCGTCCAGTGCCTTCTCCTCTTCCCCGAGCTTGAGGTAGCTCCCCCAGGAAACAGGGGCGCAGCACGCTTCCAACTCCTCGATATCGCCTCCACGCAGCGCAGCCATCTCCCGCCTTACCTGCTCACTCCGAGTCGCCCGTTCCTCGGATGTCATGCGGCCCGAGGCCTCCAGGCGCGGAAAAATCTCTTCCAGAAGGACTCTCTCCGCCTGGTCAAAATCGCCAGAAGACACGTAGGTGCCCGCAAGATTGAATTGCGCACGCAGCAAGCTCGGATCGATCTCCACCGCACGTTCGAGGGTAGCGATCGCCTGAGGGAGATGGCCGTTGACGCGCAGGACGTACCCGAGCACCAGGAGTCGGATCGAGGAAGTCGGATCGAGGTCCACGCCTCGCCTGGCACTGCGCAGCGCCTCGTCCAGTCGACCCGAGGCGGCCAGATACTCGGCATACTGCTGGTGCGCCTCCACGTTGTCGGGGTCGATCTGCAGCGCGCGAAGGTAATGCGGCTCGGCGTCCCCCCACTGGCGGCGATCGCGGATCACGTTCCCCAGCGCGACCTCGGCCCCCGAGTTCGACGGATCGATCGCAAGGGCCCGGCGTGCAGCCGCCTCGGCATCGTCGAGCGACTGTTTCCACCCGTCGCGGCTTTCTTCACTTCCGATCACAGAGTCCGGATAGTACGGCAGGAGCGCCCGGGCCTGCGCGAGACCGGCCCAGGCAGGCGCCCACCCGGAATCGCGAGCCACGGCCGCCTCGTACAGTCGCACCGCCTCCTTCACCCCGTCCCCGCGCTCCCGCACGCGCGCCTGCGCCGCGAGGTACAGGTCGTATGCGCCGAGGTCCGCGGTGGGCATGACCAGGCTCTCGTCGCCCGTCAGACCGAGCGACACCTCGAGCGCGGCCGCGATCGCCTCCGAGATCTCTTCCTGAATCGCGAAGATGTCGTCCAGGGTTCGATCGTACGTCTCGGACCAGAGGTGAAAGCTGTCGTCCGCATCGATCAGCTGCGCTGTGATCCGGAGTCGGTCGTCCTGCTTGCGGATGCTGCCCTCGACCAGGTATCGGACCCCGAGCTCCGCACCGATCTGGCGCAGGTCCTTCTCCTGGCCCCGGTACTGGAACGACGACGTGCGGCCCGCCACCCGGAGCTCCCGGATCTTCGCCAGCGCGTTCAGCAGCTCTTCGGTCATCCCGTCGGCGAAATACGCCTGGTCCCCTTCCCGGCTCATGTCGGCGAACGGGAGCACGGCGATCGACGGCCGGGTGTCATCCGACAGATCCGCGTACGCGAGCTGGAGCACGGCATCGTCGCCCGCGGCGCCGCCCGTGGTGCCAGCGGCGATCTCACCGGCGTCAGCCGTGCGGGACGAACGCGGCTCCGAGGCGGACTCGCCGGCACGTCGTCCGGCCAGCCACACGCTCCCGATGAGTACCGCGGCTCCGGCCACGGCCAGAAGTCCCGACGGCCAGCGTTTCGCCGCCGGCGCCGCGGCGATGGCCTCGAGCTCGCCCGACTCGGCCGGGTCGGTGCGACGCACTCCGTCCGGCGTCGATTCGAACGCCCAGGCGAGCACGATCGCGACCGGGAATCCCACGAGCAGCATCAAGGCCACCAGGCGGTAGGTCCACTCGGGCAGGAGCAGGGCCGGCACCATCAGCTCGACGACCTGCAGGATGACGAATCCCACCGCGCCGTACACTGCCATGACGCGGAACACACGTCGGCGCTTGAGCTCCGCGAAGAATCGCTGGTAGGCGGGAGTAAGCTCAGGGGACGAGGTCATCGCGCGTTCCTCATCCCTCGGGCGGCGCCCGTCGGGGCTCGACGTTCTCGAGGTTCGCCCGCCTCAGCACTTCTCGGAATCGCGGGTCGTCCCGAACGCCGTCCCAGTCCGGTGTCCACAGATTGGTCTGCCAGGTCGCGCCGTAAGCGGGGGCGTTCGCGACGTACGACGATAACGCATCGAGTGCGCGATCGATGTCGCCGATCATGGCGAGCAGCCACGGATCTTGCCAAGGCTGCACGGCAGCCGCCAATGCCGCGCCGTCTCCGGCCCGGAAAGCCGCGAAGATGGCCTCAGTCTCCCCGTCCATCTCGGCCCGCTCCCCGTCGGACATTCCGCTCCTCGCGGCGATCCGCGGAATGATCTCCGTCTGCTCGTGCGCCTCCGCGCGATCGACCTCACCGAGCGCCAGCAGCGCGTTGATCAGGCCGGAGTGCGCCCGCAGCAATTCGGGGTCCAGCTCGATGGCTCTCTCGTAGGCCGTGATCGACTCTTCATATCGCCCGTTGATCTCGAGGATGTACGCGAGCACGTACACCCGTATCGCGGCCGTAGGGTCGAGTGCCACGCTCCGGCGAGCGCTTCGCAGCGCCTCGTCCAGCCGGCCGATCTGGGCGAGGTGCTCCGCGTACTGCTGGTGTGCTTCCGCGTTATCGGGGTCGATCTCGAGCGCCCGCAGATAGTGGGTCTCGGCCGCATCCCACTCCCAGCGATCCCGGATTACGTTGGCCAGGGCCACCTCCGCACCCGCGTTGGCCGCGTCCAGCTGGAGGGCCCGGCGAGCCGCACGCTCGGCCCGCGCCAGGGATGATTCCCAGACCGCGGAGTCGGGAGAACTGAACCCGTTCCCCTCGAAGTAGTAGTACGGAACGAGCGCCTCTGCCTGCGCCAGCCCGGCCCAAGCGGGAGCCCAGCCCGAGTCCCGGGCAACGGCCGCGGCGTAGAGCCGAACGGCCTCCTCGACACCCTCCCGGCGCCCGCGCATTCTCGCCTGCGCCGCCAGATAAAGGTCGTATGCGTCGAGGTCTGCGGTCGGCGTGATGAGGGCTGAGGCATTCCCCAGACCGAGCGAAACTTCGAGCGCGCCGGCAATCGACTCGGCGATCTCCGTCTGCACCGCGAAGACGTCGTCCAGTGTCCGGTCGTACGTCTCCGACCAGAGGTGGAAGGCATCGTCCGCATCCACGAGCTGTGCCGTGATCCGGAG
>JARRPA010000091.1:0-6605 GCA_037383305.1 Gemmatimonadota bacterium
CTCCAGCTTGTCGAGGAGCTCGGCTTCGGGAACGATTTCCGAAACGCCGTCCCGGATACGTTCGAGCTGTTCGGTTGCCGTGGGAAACATTCGGGGCGGAGCGAGACCCGGCCGATGCTCACGCGGGAGGAGATCGAGCACAACCTCGATACCTACGAGGAGCAGGTATTTCGGATTCTCGACCCCGATCTCACGGAAATCCGACGCAACAGCGAGTGGCTCTCGCTCCTCGATCTCGAGGACGTGTTGCGTCTGACGGCGGGGTACACCGTGGCCCGGATGCTCGAGCGGGACGACTTCTCCGAGCGATTCTCGGCGCACAGGCCGATCACCCTGGTCGAGTTCCTCTACCCGATGATGCAGGCCTACGACTCCATCGCCCTCGAGGCCGACGTCGAGCTCGGCGGCACCGATCAGAAGTTCAACCTGCTGCTCGGACGCACGCTTCAGGAACGGGCGGGCCAGGAGCCGCAGGTCTGCGTCCTGCTCCCTCTTCTCCGGGGCACCGACGGAGACCGGAAGATGTCGAAGTCGTACGACAACACGGTGGGCCTGACCGACGAGCCGGCCGAGATGTTCGGTCGAGACCGATCCCCTCGCGGCCAAGCGCTGGCTCGCCGAACGGCTCGTCCGTCGCTACCACGACGAAGCATCGGCGATGCAGGCACGCGAGCAGTTCGACCACCTTCACCGCACCCGGGGCGTGCCCGAGGAGATCGATACCGTATCGCTGGAGCCGCAGGAGGATGGTACGCTCTGGATCGCGCGCGCTCTGGTCGAAACAGGCCTCGCCGCCTCGACCTCCGAGGCTCGCCGGTTGATCGATCAGGGGGGGATCCGGGTCGACGGCGAGTCGGTCTCGGACACCGACTGTCACCTTCCCGGAGGTTCGTTCGTTGTTCAACGAGGAAAGCGGCGATTTGTCCGCATTGAGATCGGCGGTGATGGATCCGGGTCGACAGGGGACGATCCGGCGGAGGATGCCGGTTGACAGACAGGCTCACACTCGCGACTTTGACAGCCGCTTCGGCTGGTGGCCGTAAACTGGGTCGCTGGCGGGAGTTCCGGGGCCGTTCGATGCGACCGACGGCTATTGACACCGAATCGACGTCCCGGTAAGCTTCGCGGGTGATTGATCGTTGACTGCCGATTGATCCGATGAGCAATGGCGGAGGGGGAACGCCAGAGCACGCCCGTTCCTTCCGTCGAGTGGCCGCGCACCGGCCACGACTTTGAGGCTGTGTCGTGCGCTCCTTTCGGCGCACTGGACATAAATGCTGGAATCTAAATCAATTTCGTCCTTCGGAGTTCGTTGCCAGGCCCGACGAATCCGGGCCTCCCGTATACGAATTTCCGCTTCGGATGATCGCATGGCCCCGACTGCGGGGTGATGCGTCAGGTTCCCCCGAACACGGGGAGGGCACTATCGACGGATTCTTCGTTCGTACCTCCGGAAATCATTCTTCGATTTCCGTCATACGCCGTCTCTCGGTTTCTGTTGACCTGGCCGCCAGGTCGGAGCGTGGGCCCCTGCCTCATGCTGTGCTCCGGACGACTGGACCGGTGTCGACGATTCTCCGTACTGCCCGAGGAGGATTAATCCATGCTGCGTGATTTGTTGAGAGGGGCTCTCAGATCGGGCCTTACCGCAGCGGGACTTGCACTGTTTGTCGCGAGTCCGCTGTTCGCACAGACGACCGGTAAGGTCCAGGGCCGTGTGACCGATGCCACAACCGGGGCTCCCATCTCGGGCGCCCAGGTCCGGGTGGCCAACTCGACCCTCGGTAACCTCACGAACGATCAGGGTTTCTACTTCATCAACGAAGTGCCGGCCGGCCTTCAGGACATCGAGGCCAGCTTCATCGGCTATCGTGCCGTCGTCGTTGAGGGAGAGCGGATCCTGGCCGGTCAGACCACAACCATAAACTTCGAGCTGGATCAGACCGCCGTCGAACTCGAAGCGATCACGGTGGAAGGGGAGCGGAACCCGCTGGTTCCACGCGACCAGACCGCCACGAAAGCGATCGTTCAGGGTGAGGCTGTGGATCAGCTGCCGCTCGACAACGCTTCCAGCGTCGTCTCGTTCGCACCCGGCGTCGTCGAAACCAACGACGGTCGTTCGATCCGGGGCGGTCGTCCGAACGAGGAAGCGGTGCTGATCGACGGTGTGCTGACGCGCCAGTTCGGCACGGGAACGGCGAACAACGTCGACGTCCCGACGAACGCGCTCGAGCAGGTCGACGTGACGGTCGGTGCCTTTTCGGCAGAGTTCGGTGAAGCTCAGTCCGGCATCGTCAACTACGTGACGCGCACCGGCGGCACGCGCTGGACGGGCTCGCTCGAATACCAGACCGACCAGTTGACCCCGAACGACAGCTGGCGTCGGAACTTCAACCGGTTGGAAGCCACGCTCGGCGGCCCGCTCTTCGGTCCGCTCAGCTTCTTCCTCGCCGGGACGCTGCAGGGAACCGACCGGTTCCTCACGGAGAACGCGCCCGAGCGCTACGTGGTGAACGGCGTGGAGGCCTGTCCCGCAGGCTCGCAGTATTCCACGCTCTGCACCGCGGGCGAGGTGGCCGAGTTCCAGATCAACCGCGGTTCGGCCGCTTCCGGAGCGAGCGATTCGCTGGTGCTCACGGCGCCGAATTTCACGCCGTGGGACAACGGACGGACGGACCCGACCGGCAACAACCAGGTCGGCCTGTTCACGGGGAACCTGAACCTGCAGCTGCCGCGCGGCTCGCGACTCAACTTCGCGTACACGCGGAATCGGACGCAGGGGTACGGGCGCGACGGATCGCTGAACTTCAACGCGATCTACAATCCCGACGACATCAGCGGGAACCTCACGGTAGAGCAGATCTTCAGCCTCAGCTGGTTCCAGACGCTCATCCAGAGCGCCGACCAGCAGCTGGCGCTCGACCTGAAGGCCAGCTACGGGATGGACCGCGATCAGTTCGGCATTCCCGACTACGGGTGGTACCAGGACAATCGCGACCCGTTCATGGGCTTCTCGTTCAGCAACGTCGAGTTCGCGCTCGAGAACTACTACGGGGACTCGAATCCGACGATCACCGGATTCGACTGGTTCGACCCGTCTGAGGAGTTCATTCAGGCGTATCGGAGCAACGCGGTGCCGCGGGACAGCATGCTCGCCTTCCCGCAGCGTTCGGACATCGACTTTGCGCAGGCGGTGGCCGGCCGCTCGGATAACGTGCGATACAACCCGTACGGCTTCCGCACCTCCTTCCCGATCGCCGGTTGGGACAATGACGGTTGGCGGCGGACGAACGAGGACCGGCTCGCGTTTCGAGGCACGCTGGACTGGCAGATCGGCCGGTTCAATCGCGTGAAATTCGGCGGCGAGTACACGTCGATCGATCTGCGTACCAACAACATCCCGCTCTACGAGGGTGTGCCGCTGCCTGAGAAGGCCACACCGACCCGGGCCGGAGCGTTCCTCCAGGACCGCCTCGACATCGGGGACCTCGTCCTCGAAGGCGGAGTCCGGTGGGATTACCTCGATCCGGACACGCAGTATCCCTTGACGCCGGCCTACGTGTTCAACGTGCCGGACAGCCTGAAGGCCGGGTTCGTCCGATACGATGAGGAATCGGGCGCATACGTGCCGCTCGACGCCTGTGGACCGGCATCCGCGAATCCGGGCGGACCGTGCGCCAACAACTTCGTGGACGGCGAGACCAAGTCCGAGTTCAGCCCGCGTCTCGGCGCGAGCTTCCCGGTGACTCCGACCTCCACGTTCCGCCTCAGCTACGGGCGTTTCGTTCAGACGCCGGCGTTCTACACGCAGGCATCGTTCGCCGCCGGCGACGTGGGAACGTCATCCGGCAACATCGGGTTCCTGCAGGACACGAACACCGATCTGGCCAACACGAACACGAACGCGACTTTCGGCCGCGACGTGGACATGCCGTCCACTCGGATCTTCGAGTTCGGATACCGGCAGTTGATCGGATCCGGGACGGTGATCGACATCTCGGCGTTCAACAAGAAGCAGCGCTCGGCGTTGGCCTCGCGGAAGCTCCCGTTCGAAGATCCGAATCGTGAAGGCGCCACGATCTTCCTGAACGTGGTCACCAACAACGATTTCACGGAGACGAACGGGTTCGAGGTTCGGCTGGACCAGGCGATCAGCAACCTGTTCACGGCGAACTTCTCCTACACGTTCCTCGATGCTCGAGGCACCGGTTCCGACCCGTTCACGTACGAGAACCTGATTCTGCGTGCGACGACGAACCTCGAGACGCTTACGGGCGTGCCTTCGCTGCCGCCTGAGGCGCTTCTCACGCTCGAGCAGAGCCGGGCGCACAGCCTGGCGCTCACGACGTCGCTGAACTTCCCGCTGGACTGGCAGGATGGTACCATCGCCGGAACCATCTTCGAGGACTTCGGTCTGTTCACGATCCTGACCCTGCGCAGCGGGCTTCCGTTCACGAAGCTCCGCAACTCGGGGAACGGGGAGATCGGACCTCCGTCGGCGACCTTCGCCGGCGTGCCGGAGAGCTCGATCAGCGGCCTGGAAACTCCGTGGATCTGGAACTTCGACCTCCGGGCTACGAAGGGCTTCCAGCTGGGCCAGAACTTCAATCTCCAGCTGTTCCTCGACTGGAGGAACCCGCTCAACCTGAAGTCGTCCACGCAGGTCTTCCTCGAGACCGCGAGCACGGTCAACGCACAGCACCGGGACGAGTACCTGTCCAGCACGCTGCGTGACGACCGCCTCGACGGTGATAACATCGTCCGCGGATTCGACATCGTGGCCGAATCGCCCGAGAACGACTTCAACAAGTACATGCTGCTCCGCGCCGAGGAGCGTTGGGGCAACGGCGACGGATTCTTCTCCGTCGAGGAGCAGAACCGGTCATTCGGACAGCTCTACGAGGACAACTTCGGACAGGACGTCCGATTCGAGACCTCGGACCAGATGTTCCGACTCGGCCTGCGATTCGCCTTCTTCTAGAGGCGCGAGACGCGAAAGGGTGCACTCGAGGGGAACGGTCCAGCTTTGGGCCGTTCCCCGTGACCCGAACGACCAGGAGTGGAAATGAAGCGCAACGTGTTTGCACCGCGGAGCCGAACCGCGCGACGGCTGCTGGCGAGCGGCGCCCTGATGGGGCTCCTGCTCGCTGTCGGCGCAGTCGCGATCGGCGACGTGTCCCCCGAAGCCAAGCGGAGCGGGGCGTCGAACGCCCGGCAGTCGCTCTCGCTCTTCGCAGAGCCGCTGCTGATCCTGCGAACCAACCAGATCGAATGCGGGATCGACAATCAGGGGAACGTCTGCTCGAACGTATTCAACAGTCCCACAGCGGCCGGCGGAGCCTGGCCCGTGGGATCGCCGAACGCCTACATCTTCAACACCGGACTTCAGATCGCCGGAATCATGGGCACGGAGTCGGCGGACTGGGCCAACGACACGGTCGGGGCCTACTTCTTCGACGCGCGTGGCACGCAGCCCAGCGGCACGGGGCTCACGAATATCTACGATTCGCTGGACCCGGATGATGTCGACGCCTGGCCGGACGAGGCGATCATCAGCGACACCGATCTGTTCAACGACGCGCTGATCGGCCGTACCTCGATCTCCCAGCAGGACACCTGGGTGCAGTACTGGGACGGGAGTCCCACCCGGATCACGAACCGGCAGCATCCCATGGGGATCCAGGTCACGCAGCGGAGCCTCGCGTGGAACTATCCGTTCGGGAACGAGTCGATGCTGTATTTCATCTACTCGTTCAAGAACGTGACGGACACGGAGGAATTCCAGGTCCCGAACGAGCTGCAGTTCTTCGGCGGTGAGGACCGGCTGCCGGCCGGAGGAATCACGCTGACCGATGTCTACGCCGCGTTCTCGACCGACATGGACGTGTCGAACGCCGGTGAGAACTTCTCCTCGGCGGTCCTGCCGTTCGACCTCGGGCTTTCGTACCACGGGGGATTCGCGGCACCGGAGTTCACGTATCCTCCCGACCTGTTCTTCCCGCCGTTCTTCACGAACGCGCCGGGAATCGTAGGGATCAAGTACCTCCGCAGTCCGATCAGCCCGGATACGGGCGAAGAGGTCGGGCTGACGCTGTTTTCGGGCACGGACAACGCGAGCACCGGTTTTCCGGATCCGCTCGGAGACAAGCAGCTGTGGCGCTACCTGTCTGGGAAGATCAACCCTTCACGGGGAGACAATCCCTGCAACGTGGAGCCCGAAATACTCACGGCGGATCCGAACCTCGTCGAGCGTTCGGTGTGCTTCATCTACCAGGAATCGGCCGACACGCGGTTCTTCCAGTCGTCCGGTCCGTTCGAGCTCGGCCCGGAGGACCCACCGGCGACCATCGTGGTGGCCTACATCGCAGCGGCGACGGTGCAAACCCTGCCGGACGGCTCCCCGAGCGGAATCCTGGTCAACCAGTCGGACGCGAACGCGAACCCGCCGGGCGACCCGTTGTTCCACCCGGGGTACACGAGCGCGCGGGGCTGCTCGCCCGAGGCGGTGATCGGGAACGACCTCACCGGGTGCACGGACGTGCGTTCGGGGGCCGCCAATAACCCGGTCAAACCGATCGAGAAGGGTGCTGGCTGGTTCCAGTACA
>JARRPA010000092.1:0-5952 GCA_037383305.1 Gemmatimonadota bacterium
CCGCCAGCACGTAGTAGGCGCCCGACGGCGGCCGACATCGAAAGCCCGCCCCCTTCAGGGCCGATACGAGCAGGTCGCGTCGGGCTCGATAGCCGGAAGCGAGATCCCGATAGTAGTCGTCCCCCAGCGTCTCCATCCCGATGGCCACGGCCTGCTGGAGCGGTGCCAGCGCCCCCACGGTCAGAAAGTCGTGCACCTTTCGAATCGCATCGCTGGCCGCCTCCGGTGCCACGATCGTGCCCACGCGCCATCCGGTGACGCCGAAGGTCTTCGAGGCGCCGCTCACCGTCACGGTGCGCCTTCGCATTCCGGGCACGCCGGCCATCGGCCGGTGCTCGCCCTCGTACAGGATGTGCTCGTAGATCTCATCGGTGATCGCCCAGGCGTCGTTACGGCGGCAGAGCTCGCCGATCGATTCCAGCTCCGCTGGCGTGAGGACGTGGCCCGTCGGGTTGTTCGGGGAGTTGAGGACGATCGCACGCGTCGACGGAGAGAACGCGCTCGCCAGCCGATCGAGGTCGATCCCCTCTCCCGGCCGGACCGGAACGAACACCGGCTTCGCGTCGCACAGGATGGCGTCCGGGCCGTAGTTCTCGTAGAACGGCTCGAGAATGATCACCTCGTCGCCGGGATCGACCAGTGCGAGCATCACGGCGACCATTCCCTCGGTCGCGCCGCAGGTGATCGTCACGTGCCGATCGGGGTCCACTTCGAGTCCGTACCAGCGCTCGTAGCTGGCGGCGACGGCCGCGCGCAGCCGGGGCGCTCCCCAGGTCACGGCATATTGGTTCACCTCGTCCCGGATCGCCCGGACGGCGGCCTCTTTGAGCAGTTCAGGGGCCGGAAAGTCCGGAAAGCCCTGTGCGAGGTTGATCGCGCCACACCGGTCGGCGACGCGGGTCATCTCGCGGATCACAGATTCCGTGAAGCCGTGAGTGCGGCGTGCGGTATGCATGGAGAATCCTAGCCGGGTACCGCTTCGGGGCGCGAGCCCGCTCCGATTGGGGGGTCTGCCTCGGCACGGACCCCACGGGCTCAGCGGATCGCGAATCCTGCAATGTGGGGGGCCCCGGGCGCCCAGGCCCATTTCGAATCGAACCGTTCCAGTTCCAGAGAGGCGAATCCGGCGTTTTCCAGGGTCCGGGCCGTGTCGCGGGTCAGGTGGCACCCCTCACCCAGCCACTGCCATGGACGATGAATCCGTTCCTGGAGTCTCCGTTTGCTCGATCCCTCGGGAGCGCCGACGTGCTCCAGGAAGGCGAAGCGGCCGCCGGGCCGGAGGATCCGCTTCACTTCGGCCACCACCCGCTCGGGATCCCGCACGCTGCACAGGACGAGGGTCGAGACCACGAGCCGCGCACTCGCCGGCTGCACATCGATCCCTTCCGCGCCGGCATGGCGGAGGTCGATCTCTATCCCGTGCTTTTCGGCCTGAGCCCGCATCCGGCTCAGCATCATCGGGTTCGGCTCGACGGCGATGACGCGGGTTCCACGCGGATAGTAGCGGAAGTTGGCCCCGGAGCCCGGTCCCAGCTCGACCACTGTCGGCGGGATTTCGCCGAACATCCGACGCTTCCTCTCCCCGTACTCCCGGTGCATGCCGGGCTCGGCGACGGCCAGGAACCAGGCGTTGAACCGACCGCGTATCGCGTGGGGCTCGTGCGCACTCATGCGGCCGGGTACCGATCGGGGCCCGCTCGGGTTCCGCTCAACGATCCGCCCGCCTCGCGGGTTCTCATGGTCGAGGCACGCGTCCCGAACGAGGAGAGAGAATGTCGAAGAAGATCTTGGCCGCCGCGTTGGCTTCCGTCCTGCTGACGACGCCTGCGACCGCCCAGGACTGGGGCCACTCGACGGCCGACGCCGACGTCCCGGCGGCGCGAGCCGAAGATGTGACATCGATCGACGCGATCATCGCCGCCGTCTACGACGTGATTTCCGGGCCCGTCGGCCAGGCCCGTGACTGGGACCGATTCCGTTCGCTGTTTCTCCCGGAAGCCCGTCTGGTGCCATCGGGCCGCGCACCGGACGGAGCGACCCGATACCTGGTATGGAGCCCGGAAGAGTACATCGCAGCGGCCGGCGGCCAGCTCGAGGCCAACGGATTCTTCGAGACCGAGGCCCACCGCGTCGAGGAGCGGTTCGGGCACATCGCGCACGTGTTCAGCACGTATGATTCGTACCGGACGGCCGATGAAATGGAAGCCGGAAGACCGTTCATGCGGGGCATCAACAGCTTTCAACTCCTGTTCGACGGCGAGCGATGGTGGGTGCTTCAGATCTACTGGCAGGCCGAGACGCCGGAGGTGCCGATCCCGCAGCGCTATCTGGGCGAGGGCTGAGGCCGCCGGCGCATCGGCGTGTCAACGAGACGAATCTGATGGTCCTGACTCCTGCCGCCAGCCCGGTTCCGGCAGGTAGTTCAGCGGATCCTCGAGGCAGAACCGGGGCCAGTCGGTAAATACCTGCCGGAGGATCGGCGCGTGTCCCTGGCCGATGATCAGGAACACCCGGTCCCCCTCATCGGAGATTCTCCCGATGTTGGCAGCGATGCGGAGATTGCGCCGATACCAGACCGCGACGTAATCGGCGCCGCCATAGCTCGTATCCGCCACGATCGGCAGAAAGAACCTGAAGTACGTCGTGTGATTCGCGGCCAATCCCTCCGGAGAGTTCATCTCCCACAGGAATTCGCCGATGGTCGACTCGGACAGCATCTGCCCCATCAGCGCCATGGCCCCTTCCCCATACGGTTCGAGCGCGGCCAGGTGACGCCCCAGCGATGGATCCCTCTCCATGGTCGCCATCAGAAGCGAGTCCGGCAGTCCCATCCGCGCGTCCACCGCGTATACGGTCTCCAGTCCGGCGCGATCGGCCAGGCGGAATCCGATCTGCTCCTCCTCCTTTCGCCTCAACTCGTGCTCCCCGGCTCGCCACGCGCGGTAATCCGAGGCGTTGCCTGTGTCTCCCCAGGGGGACTCCAGCGCCACGATGGTGGGTTCGAAGAGGGCGAGACGGTCCACGACCGCCTCAATCTCCGCCTGCCGGCCGGGCGACAGCACATCGTCCGACTCCAGGTTGAACCGATCGGCTCCCGGATTCGACATGTGATAGCTGCCGAGGATCAGCACCGGAATCCGGCTCTCGTCGGCGGCGTGGCACTCGGCCGGTTCGAGGGGCCCCATCAGCTCGTCCATCGAGACCTGGGCACTGCTCGGTCCGGGCAGCAGAACAACGAGAGCCGGCCATACGACCCTCAGAGACCGGGAATTTCCCGACCGGTGCGCGGGCTCGGCAGACCTTCTTTTCATGAACGACTCACCTTTCCCGGTAGCTCAGGATCTTCGGATTCAGGATCTCGCCGTTGCGCACCTCTATCGCGCGGCGCTAGGTCTCGTCTTCTTCCCACGCCTCCGGCCCGGACAGAACTCGTCCGAGCCAGGCCACCACGACGTCGGAGATCTCCCAGCTGGCGCTCCGCCAGAGCCAGCTCGGGGTGTGGTCCACGCCGTAATAGAGCGCCGGACCCACCTGGAAGGTCGGATCTCCGAAGGACGTGGGCCGGGCGAAGGGAAATCCCATACCGAGGTCGCAGCTCACGTCCACGATCAGGGATCCCGCCCGCAGGCGATTTTCGTCGCCCGGCTGCATGAAGAGAATCGGGGCGTCGGTGTCCTGGAGGATTCCGTTGACGATCACGTCGGAGTCGGCGAACGCCTCGACCATCTCGCGGCGGGTACCGTCGGGCTCGAGCACCTGGGTACCCAGGTCCGGGTCGAGCACCATTCGGCCGAACAGCCCCCCGGCCATGCGATCCCGAACGGCCCAGGGAGGGCGAAGAGTGTAGACCTCGAAATCGTGGATGCCGAGTCCCTGGAGAGCACGAACCGCGCCCCGGCTCACGGACCCGAAGCTGACGATCGTGGCCCGCAACGGACGTCCGAAGTGTCCGGTCTCCCCTCGTAGCGAGAGTGCATGCAACACGGCGCAGTAGCCGGCCAGTTCGTTGTTCCGGTAGAACAGATGCATGCCTCGTGCGCCATCGGACCAGAGGTACATGGACTCGAACGCAAGCAACGTCTGGCCGCGCTCGACGGCCGCGTCGGTGATCTCGCGCTGCTGGACGCAGTGCGGCCAGCCCCACAGGACCGCTCCTTCCCGCAGCTCCCGCAGGTCCTCCTCCACCGGCTTCGGCAGCAGCACTCCATCGCAGGATCCGAGAATCTCGACGCGATCGGCCGTTCCCGCGAACCGTTTCTGCAGGGCCGCATCCGGCACGCCGAACGGCTCGCCATAGCCGCGCTCGAACAGGAGACGTCGGGCCACGGCGCCGGGCAGTCGGTCGAAGTGGACCGGGTGGATCGGAACCCTGTGCTCGTCTTCTTTCCGGCTCGTTCCCAGCACTCCGAATCGCCGCAGTTCGCTCATAGTGACGCCTCCGGGGCACGGGCGGCCCTCGCTCCGTCTTTCCGTTCGTCCGGAACGATCGGCCGGCGCATCTCCTCGAATGTGAGGCCCTCCGACTCGAGCGCTTCGAGGATCGGTCCGTACACTGCCGGGTGCGTCGGAATCAGGCTGCCGGTCAGAGTCAGCTCCCCGTCGAGGAGCAACTGCGTGGCGAGTGCGGTGGGAAGCCCCACGGTACGGGACATTGCGGTGAAGCCCGACGCTCCCTCCGCAGCCATCGTGGAGACGATACTCTCTTCGCTTCCGTCCGCGGCGATCACCTCCAGCTCGTGCCGAAGCACGACGAGGTCCCGTCCCCCGGCCGGAATCGAGAGCCGGCTTCGGAGCAGGTGAATCATCATCTCGGCCGGGGTCCTGCCCTCACACCTCAGAGGTTCGTCGGAGAAGAGACCGAGCCACTGCAGGTTTTCCATCACAGCCCCGTCCAGGGACAGGCCCAGCAGCTCAGCCACCTGCGATGCGGCGTCTTCACTGCCGGCTGCGTTCGGACCGCCTCCGTCCGGCAGAAACATTTCCACGACCTCGCGGGCCGAGCGGTCCCCCAGGTCCTGGATTCGCAGCGTCTCGTTCGGCAGCCCGAGTCTCACGACCGCATCCCAGGTCTCGCACCAGCCCGGCCACCTCATGGTGGCCCGTATGATCGTCTCCGCTTCGTCGAGTCCGAACACGGCGCCGTAGGAGACGGAATCGCGGTTCGGATAGGCGATCATCGTCCCGACGCCGTCGACCTCCACAGGCCACGTGTGCCGGAACACCCGGTGGTGCGGTACGAGCCGAATCCGGCCGTTCTCCTTGTACTGGGCTCCGTTCGCACCCGACATCACGACGTTGCGTGGGTTCCAGGTCACCCAGTACTCGAGCGGGTTGACTTCCTGCCCCGGCGCGGGAACGCCGGATCCGTAGGACCGGAAGGCCCGGACATGCCGACCCTCGCCTCGGATGCGGTCGAGCAGCGCCATGGCGGACATGTGGTCGATCCCCGGATCGAGTCCGAGCTCGGAGAGAATCAGCACGCCCCGTCTGTGCGCGTCGGCGTCGAGTGCACGAACCGCCTCGTCCCGGTATGAGACCGACAGCATGTGGGTGCCGTGCGAGAGGCAGTCCCAGGCGACGAGATGCTGAAAAGCCGGCGCCAGCATATTGATTACGACATCGGCCTGCGAGATCCGCGAGTCCCTCATGGCCGCGTCGTTCACATCGAATCGAATCGCGGCGCCTCGGGAATGACCCGCGACCAGCCACTCGGCGGACGACAGGTCGAGATCGGCCACGGTTACGAACCAGTCCGACTCCTCCGCCATGTCCAGCAGGCGGTGCACGAGAAAAGGGGCACTCCGTCCGGCCCCGAGGACGAGGACCTGCTTCATGGCTCCCTGCCTGTGGGGTTGAAACGAAAGCCTAACGAGTCACCGGGCGCATGGCGACCCGTGATCGTCGAGCTCCTGGGGTCGACACCGCCGGGCACGGGGTGTAGACAGCCGGAAC